>JAURHL010000060.1 GCA_030833305.1 Acidimicrobiales bacterium
CTTCACGCCGAATCGGGACCCTGGCTGACGAGTGAGACTTGTACCCGCTCCGCGGTACAAACGTGAGGCGAGATTCGGTAGGAGTCACCCTTCACTGTTCGCGTGCCCTCCGTCGAACACGTCGAGAACGTCGGCCCCGCCTACTCGCACGGACAACTTCACCTTCACCTGTTGACCCGTTGCGTGCGGGCCTTTTGCGCCGGAGCGGTCCTCGCTCTCGCACTTCTCACGCTCGCCATCGTCGCCGTGACGATGGCGTCGTCGGGCCGCGCCGGAATGCGGGCGTTCGGCAACGAAGTGTTGATCGTGCGGTCGGGCTCCATGTCCCCCACGTTCGACACCGGAGATGCCGTGATCATCCGATCCCTCGATGCCGAGGAAGCGGCCGACCTCCGACCCGGTCGCATCGTGACGTTTCGCCCTGCCGACAGCACGGTCCTCGTCACTCACCGCATCGTCGACGTCGTCGAAAACGATTCCGGCCGCGTCAGTTTCATGACCAAGGGTGACGCCAACGAAGCCGCGGATTCCCGACGCGTCGAGTCCACCGACGTGATCGGTGTCTACCGAGCGAACGTGCCACGCGCCGGCTTCCTGCTGTTCGCGTTGCAGCGCCCCCGCTTGGGCCTCGTGCTGCTGAGCGCTCTTCTCCTGGCTCACCTCGCCGTGTTGATGACGCGGGTACCGATCACCAGAACACAACAACAGAAAGCAGGAATGCAATGAAACGTCCAAACGCGCGATTCACCATGAACCTCGGAGGTGGGCTACTCGCGATCGCCGCCATGGGAACCTTGGTGATCGGATCGACCCTGGCCCTGTTCAGCGCCTCGCAGACGAGTGGATCCAGCGAATTCGCGGCCGGCACCGTGACGGTCGGGCTGGGAGACGCCTCGAGCATCGAGTGCGACATCTCCGGGATGGCCCCCGGTGACTCGTCCAAGTTCGCGGCCACCGGCTCGAACTCGCTCGACTCGTGCACGTACGAAGTGAAGTACACGGGTAGTTCGACCGCGTGGCTCGCTGTCGATGTGGCAGTGGCCACCACGGGTACCAATCTCTACACCGCGGGGCAGGATGGTCTGCAGTTCTACGTCGGAGCCGGAGACACGGACATCATGAACGGGACCACGTACAAGATCCTGGACGGCACCGACACCACGGTGATCTCGGGCGAGACGGTGGAACACATCCTGATCTCCTCCGCACCCGCCACCACGAACACCACGGTCTCCTTCGGCATCGAGTATCTGTTGCCGTTGTTGGCCCCCAACGCACTACAGGGTGGCAACACTTCCATCACCCTCACGTTCCGGGCGGTGCAGAGCGCGAACCAGCCGATCGGCGATTGCGTGGCCGGCCAGCAGTGCAACACCATCATCTGGGGTTGATGACGAATTGAGGATCATGGCGGCGGTCGTTGCGGTGGGGGCCTTGGCGCTCCTGGCGAACGTCGGGCTGCGTCCGGCGTCGACCAGTGCCCGCTTCTCCGCCGCCATCTCCTCACCCCCGTCGGAATTCACCGGTGCCACGCTGTCGCCGACCGTGGCACCGGTGATCACTCCGAGCATCGAGAATCGCTTCGTGCGGCTCGACTGGCAGCGTGTCGTCTCGTCGAGGCCGGTCGCCTACTCCGTGGAGCGCACCATGTCGGGCGGCGCACCATCGTCCGTGTGTTCGGTTCCTCCAGCGATGACCTTCACCAACGACATCGTCTCGTGCACGGACGGCACATCCGTCACCGACGGCACCTACTCGTACACCGAGATGCCGTACATCGACATCGCTGGTTCCACTCCGTGGTCCTTGCCGCGCAGCACGGCGAGTGCTCCCTTCCTCGTGCCGCGGTTGGCCCATCTCGCGAACGGCTCGGACGTCGCGTCCGTCGGCGCGAACGTCGTGGTTCCGTATCCGACGGGGACGCGCAGCGGAGACGTCCTTCTCTTGGTGTCGATCAGCGGTCGCAACAAGAACCCGACCACCCCCACGGGATGGAGCGTGTTGGCAAGCCGCGGTGTGAGTGGCGCGTCGAGCGCGCACCTTTATGTCGCGTGGCGCGTCGCCGATGCCTCGACGTCGGTGACCCTCGACCCGCAGGCCAACGGAGTGGGAGCCAGTACCCGCATCATCAATTACGGCCGAGTGAACGGGAACACCACGAACCCGGTGATCGCCACGTCCACCGTCGTCTCGGGGACGTCTTCGGCCTCGACCACGTTCACGTCACCGTCCGACATCGTCACCGACGCGTCGAACGCCGTCGTGGTCTCCATCGTCGCCTCGAACGGTGCGACCTCGCTGGCCTTGGCGACACCGAAGGGTTTCGCGTTACGGGTCTCGGCCAACTCCACTCCGGGTTCCGGCTCGGTGTCGCTCGGCGTGGCGGACACGAACGTCGCCGCGACGGGAGGACCGGCGGCATCACCCACGTGGACGCAAAGCGGAACCCCGCAAACGTGGATTCACGCCACCGTGGCGTTCCGTTAGACGCAGGTTCGCCGGGCCGCCTCCAGCAGGACCGTGGCGCGCTCCACCGGATCGGTGTAGGTCTCGCGCAGGAACCGTGAGCGAACCTCGAACGACAACGCCACGTCGGGCACGGCGTCGAGCAGGTCGGCGATCGGAAGATCGCCGTCACCGGGCAGCAGCCGTCCGTTCAGCGCCTCGTCGAACAACGCACCCATGTCGGCCGGGCGTTCACTCGGTGCGTCGGCGATCTGCAGGTACGGAAACCTCTCGGGTCCGAGTCGGCGGACGTCGTCCACCGAACCCCCCGAGCGCGACAGATGGAGGTTGTCGACGAGAATTCCGGTGTTTTTCGAACGTACCCCCGACACGACCTGATCGGCGATGGCGATCGACGACAACGGAAAGATGGGGAGGAACTCGCACACCACCGTGATGCCGTGGGGTTCGGCCATGGCGCACACCTCGGCGTAGCGAGCCGCCGTCGCCCCGTGATCCTTCAGTCGACTGGTGAACAACACGAAACGCGCGCCAAGCCGGGCGGCGGCCTCGACCAACCGTGCCGCGTGATCGTCGGAACCGTCGGCGGGGATGATCGGCTCGACGTCGAGCGCCACGATTCCGGTGTCGTCCAGTCGACGACGAACCTCGGCGGTGGTTCGATCCGACCACGTGGTGCCGTCGAACCAGATGCCACACGCGGGCCAACCGGCGCTCGCGGCCGTCGACACCATGTCGGCGGGGCTCAGATCAGGATGGACACCCGCCGAGATGGACAGCAGGCGGGTCATCGTGGAACTCCGCTCGCGACCATGCCCTCATTCTTGTGCACCGACGAGAGACACCTACAGTTTCGGCATGGCCCTCGTCCCCGACCCCTCGCCCAAGCCGGCATCCGAGCACACGCGCGCGCGAAACGCCGCGTCGTTCACCGCTCTCGATCCCGCCGACTTCGATCGTGCGCGTCGAGGGTTCGTGGCCGCGCTGAGCGACACCAACATCGCCGATCCCCAGGGTCGCCTGGTCTCCGACATCGGACGTTACGCCTTCCTGGCCGACGACGCGCCCGACACGGTGCATCCCAACCTGTGGCGCCACGCCCAACTGAACGCCCATCACGGTCTGTTCGAAGTCACCGACGGCGTGTGGCAGGTACGCGGATACGACATCTCGAACATCACGTTCATTCGCGGCAACACCGGTTGGATCGTCGTCGACCCACTCACGGTGGAGGCCACGGCGCGCGCCGGTTACGACCTGATCACCGAGCACCTCGGACATCGGCCGGTGGTGGCCGTCATCTACACCCACTCGCACGCCGACCATTTCGGTGGGGTTCTCGGCGTCACGTCGCACGCGGATGTCGACGAGGGACGGTGTCAGGTGATCGCACCCGTCGGCTTCCTGCACGAGGTGGTGGGCGAGAACATCATCGCCGGACCGGCGATGGGTCGTCGCGCCCTGTACCAGTTCGGACCGTTGTTGCCACCCGGGCCGCGCGGTCACGTGGACTGCGGTTTGGGCAACGCGATCCCGGTCGGCCCCAACACCCTCATCGCCCCCACGCACGACATCACGCGCACCGGCGAAGAGATGGTCGTCGACGGCGTGCGCATCGTGTTCCAGCTGACCCCGGAAACCGAAGCGCCGGCCGAGATGAACTTCTTCTTCCCCGACTTCGGGGCGTTGTGCATGGCCGAGAACTGCTCGCACACCATGCACAACCTCATCCCCATTCGCGGCGCGTTGGTGCGCAATTCGCTCCGCTGGTCGAAGTACATCAACGAGGCCCTCGAGCTGTTCGGTGCCGACATCGACGTGTTGTTCACCTCGCACAACTGGCCCCGCTGGGGACGCGACGACGCACGGGAGTTCCTCGAACTACAGCGCGATCTGTACAAGTGGACGCACGACCAGACCATGCGCCTCGCGAACAAGGGATACGTGGCCACCGAGATCGCCGAGGAACTGCGGCTGCCCGACGACTTCCTGGCCCACGAGCACACGCACGGCTTCTACGGCGACCTGGTGCACAACAGCAAGGCCGTGTACCAGCGATACCTCAGTTGGTACGACGGAAACCCGGCCAACCTGAACAAGTTGCCGCCCACCGAGGTGGGCCGGCGCTACGTGGAGTTGGCCGGTGGTGCCGACAACGTGCTCGCCGCCGGACGCGCCGCGTTCGACGCCGGCGACTATCGCTGGGGTGCCGAGCTGGTGAACCACCTGGTGTTCGCCGATCCGTCGAACCAAACGGCGCGGGCCCTGCAGGCCGACATCCTCGAGCAGCTCGGGTATCAGAGCGAGTCGTCGACGTTCCGAAACGCGTATTTGATGGGGGCGCAGGAGTTGCGCTTCGGACCTCCGGACCTCGGAGCGGGTGCCGCCCGGGGCCGCGGAATCCTGGTGGCCATGACCGTCGAGCAGATCTTCGACACCATCTCGTTGCGCGTGAAGAGCGAGGACGTGGGTGGGTTGAACCTGCGCATCAACTGGACATTCCCCGACCTGGCCGGCACCCCCGACGAGAAGTGGGTGCTGGGCCTGTCGCACCGGACACTGTTCTCGGTGCCGGGTCGACACGACGAGTCCGCGGTGGCCAGCATCACCATCACGCGTTCGTTGCTGGTGGACATCCTCACCCAGCAGACGACGTTCGTGGACCAGATCGGGGCCGGCAACGTCACCCTCGACGGTGACGCCACGGCCCTGTTGCAGGTCTTCGGCAACCTCGACACCTTCACCCCCGGCTTCCCCATCGTCGAACCCTGACCGCCTCGACGATCTGGGTCGCCAAAGTGTCGGTTTTCGGCTACTTCGGTTACCCAGATCGGGGCTCAGCGGACCCGGAGTCGTCGCCGCGTCGACAACACGATGATTCCGACGAGCGTCATCAACGCAGCGCTCAGGATCGACGAGTCGGATCCCGAGCCAGTCGCTGGCAACGTGCTCGGATCCACCGGCATCGACCCGAACCCACCGGAACCTCCGCTCACCACAGTCGTCGCGGTCGTGGTCGTGGTGGTCGTGGTCGTTGGCGGGGCAACCGGAAAGGTGGGAGTCGCCAGATAGGAACCGACGTCGGTGTTGTCGACGTACAGCATCACGACGCGATCACCCGCGGGCGAGAAGCGGACGACCGGATTGGGGTCCGTGGGCGTCGTCTGGACGGCTGACCAGTTCGCGTTTCCGCCGGCAACGGAGAGTGTTCGAGCCCCATCCGTGGAGGTCAAAAACATCGTCGACGCATCGGTGTTCGAGGTCAACTCATACAGATACTCTTCGGCGCCACTCGGCGAGATCATCGTCGAGGGACCAGACCACGCGAAGCCGTTTCCGGTGAAACCCCCGAAACGCAAATAGACCTCCGACAGGTAGGTCGAGCCGTCATCTCCATATCTATCCCAAGCGACCCCTACGGTCGCACCGTCATCGGACATGGCGAGGGACACAACATCGTGATACGAGGAGAAGTTCGGTGACGCAGGATCGCGATCGCTGCGGCTCAGAACAGCAGGCGTGCTCCATATTGTCGTCGAACCCGAGACCGTTGCCGTCAGGTACACGATGGTCGCGATCGCGTTCGCACCGGCTCCTTCGACCAATTTCCAGGTGACGAAACCACGGGATCCGTCCTCGGTGACCTCCAGATTCAGACCACCGGAGCCTTGTTGATTCACTCCTGCACCCGCGATCGTCGCCGGGGCTTGAGACCACGTCAGGGTGCCGTTGGCCACTGAACCGGTATTCGAGAACAGGTCACCATTTTCGTACACGATGACAGCCGTGCGCCCGTCGGCCGAGAGTTTCAGTGCCGTACTGCTGCTGATGGAAACGAGCGAAGCCAGCGACACGGGCGAAGCCCAGCGGTTGCTGACGCCGGCCCCCTGCGCCGTCGCGTCGTAGTAAGCGCTCCTCAAGGAAAGGTTCGCGTTGTCCGCCCAGATGAACGTAGCGACGGCCTTGGACCCGTCGTCGGACATCTGCACACTCAATCTCGTTGCCACGACGTTGTTCGGACTCGAGATCATGCTGTCGCTCCGAGTCTGCAAATTGCTGATGTCCCGTGACCCGGATGAAACAGGGTCGACGTTGGCCGTCCCAAGGAACAAACTGTTTCCTTGTCCCGTTGCGTCGATGGGGTACACGAGTGCGACCTTCAGTCCGTCAGCCGAAACAGACACACCGCCCGGGACACTGTTACCCATCTGCGTTCCGAGATCACGCACGGGGCCCCAGACGATTTGTGATCCACTTCCGATCGTTCCGACCGCCAGTTGCATGATGAAGTTCAGGGAACCCACCGCGGACCGACGAGCCCACATGGCGACGATCGTCGTCCCATTTTCCGAAATGTCGTAGACGAGACTTTCGGGCTGAACGCCTAATCCCGCGGTCGAGACTGCCGTGTCCGGACCCCAGACGACTCCGCCCGCGCCCTGACTGGCGCCAGCAGGACCCGTGGAGAGCGCGAGTGCCGAGACGACCAGGGCCACGAGGGCCACGAGTCCGGACAGCCGACGCGAGGAGCGGGAAGAGTGCGTTGACCACAACATTTTTCCACCTTACGTATGTCCGACATTCAAAGCAAGATTCACTTTCTCTTCCCCCCAGACGATCGGGTCACCAAAGTGTCGGTTTTCGGCTACTTCGGTTACCCAGATCGGGATAGAACGTGGGGATGACCAACGTCGCCGACACCCTTCGCTCCGTCTACAACTCCGGCCACACCCGTCCGCTGGCCTGGCGCAAGCACCAACTCGAGCAGATGATCCGCATGCTCGAGGAGAACGAGACCGACTTCCTGGCCGCGCTCAAGACCGATCTCGGCAAGCCCGGCGTCGAGGGTTTCATCACCGACATCGCCTTCGTCACCGGCGAGATCAAGCTGATGCTGAAGAACCTGAAGAAGTGGAACAAGCCCCAGCGGGTGCCCACGCCCATCGTCACGATGCCCGCCAAGTCGGTGTTGATGCCCGAACCCTTGGGCGTGGTGCTGGTCATCGCGCCGTGGAACTACCCCGTGCAGTTGTTGCTGGTGCCGGCCGCCGGAGCCATCGCCGCCGGCAACGCCGTGGTGATGAAGCCGAGCGAGGTGTCGGCCGCCACGTCGGCGGTGTTGGCGCGCTTGGTCCCCCGATACATGGACACCACGGCCGTCACGTTGGTGGAGGGCGGCGTTCCCGAGACGACGGCCTTGCTCGCCGAGCACTACGACCACATCTTCTACACGGGCAACGGAACGGTGGGACGCATCGTCATGACCGCCGCCGCCAAGAACCTCACCCCGGTCACCCTGGAACTGGGTGGCAAGAGCCCGGTGATCATCGACTCCAGTGCGAATCTGAAGGTGTCGGCACGACGTATCGCGTGGGGCAAGTGGTTGAACGCCGGTCAGACCTGTGTCGCCCCCGACTACGTGCTGATCGAGGAGAGGTTGCGCCAGCCGTTCATCGACGAGTTGGGCAAGGCCGTCGACGAGTTCTACGGGTCGAACCCGCACACCAGCGACAGCTACGGACGCATCGTGTCCCCGCGACACTTCGACCGCCTGCAGCGCCTCATGTCGGGCGGCACCGTCGCTCTGGGCGGCGACACCAAGGAGGACGAGCGTTACATCTCCCCCACCGTGCTGGTGGACGTGGACATGGACTCACCGCTCATGACCGAGGAGATCTTCGGACCACTGTTGCCGGTGGTGCCCGTGGGGTCGATCGACGACGCGATCTCGTTCATCACCGCGCGCCCGCATCCGCTGGCGTTGTACGTGTTCGCCGAGAACAAGAGCGTGATCGACACCGTTCTGTCGCGCACCACCGCCGGTGGCGTCACCGTGAACGGCACCCTGATGCACCTCACCAGTCCGCACCTTCCGTTCGGAGGTGTGGGCGAGAGCGGCATGGGCGGCTACCACGGCAAGTCCGGCGTGCGCTTGTTCCAGCACCTGAAGCCGGTTCTGAAGCGCGGCACCAAGATCGATCCGTCGCTGGCGTACCCGCCCTACACCGAGAAGAAGGCCAAGATTTTCCGCAAGGTGCTGTGAGTCAGAGCGCGGCGGCGATGGTCGCCTGACGTTCGGCCAGTCGCTCGGCCTGACGGCGGGCCACCTTGGCCACGCGGTCGATGTACTTGAACAGACTGGTTCGCGCCTCTTCGGCGGTGGCGCTGAGGCCCTCCACCTTGTCGATGGCCCACTGCCGGAACACCAACGGCGTGATGATGCGCTCGTGGTGGATCGCGAAGTCGTAGATGCCGGCGCCGGCGATGGCTTTGGCGTGCTCGATGAAACCGGGGATGCCGATGCCGGGCATGGCGAATCCGGTCACCTGACGCTTCAACGCTTCGATGGCGCCACTGGGATCGAGTTCGATGAACTTGGACACCAGATCACGGTAGAAGAGATGGTGACGGTTCTCGTCCGAAGACAACTTCATCATGACGTTGTACCCAGCGGGGTCGTTCAGTTGGGTGCCGGTGTTGCGGTGCGAGATGCGCGTGGCCAGTTCCTGGATGGCCACGTAACACATACCGTCAGCCGCCGACAGCGGCTCGGGGACGATGGCGCTGCTGACCTGGGCCATGCGACCGTCCTCGAGAACTTTCGGATCGACCAAACCGCTGACGGTGATGTAGTCGCGCATCACGATGGCGTGGCGACCCTCCTCGGCGGTCCAGCGTTGAGCCCATGCACCCCACGCCGAGTCACCGCCGAACATGCGCGAGATCGTGCGCGTGTACCACGGCAGGTTGTCCTCGGTGAGCAGGTTCACCAACAACGCCGAGCGGGCGCCCGTCGACAACGGAGCCTCGCCGTGCGTGAAACCGCCGTCCTTCAACTGCGCGGCGCGCTCCCACGGCACGTGCTCGTGGGGGTACCAGTCCTCGGCGGTTTCGAGATGGCGATCGAGCAGACGCCCGGCCTCCGGTTCCAATTCACGGAGGATGTCGACGTCGTCCATCGGTTCAACCTAGCCCCCATCGTCTCGGTGTGGGGCTCGCACCGCCCATCAGACGTTAGATTTCTCTCGTGGAAGTCGTGAACGTCCTCCTGTCGATCCTGTTGGCTCTGGTGTGCGTCGCCTCGGCCGTGGCCGACTTCAAGCTGTTGCCCCGAATCGTCGAGAGCATGCAGCGCTTGCGCATGCCCACCCGCGTGATCCCGGCCCTGGGCATCGCCAAGGTCGCCGGCGCACTCGGTTTGCTCATCGGATTCTCCAACGACGCTCTGGGTTCGTACGCGGCACTGTGCCTGAGCGTCTACTTTTTTCTGGCGACCGCGTTGCACCTGCGCGCCCGCGACACCGCGGCGAACACCGCGCCCGCGACCGTGCTGATGGTGGTGGCGGTGCTGACCTTCGTCAGCGGCCTCTGATTCGTCCCCCGTTCAGGGGATGGGGGTCGTGCCCCCGCTCATGATGTACTCGATCCACCAACGAGGGGCCTTGTCGAGCAGGTTGTTCAAGTGCGAGTAGTCGTGCCACTCGTGAATCAGTCCGTCACGAATGCGCATCACCGACGTGAACGGATGCGCGATCATCTCGCCGGTGTGGAAGTGCCATTCCTCGACGTGGATGGTCACCACGGTGTCGCCCTCGGCCAACACCCGGTCGGGACGATGGACCATCTTCGCGGTGGGACCGAGACCCAGTCGTAGACGATCGGCGATGTCCCGCGGCCCGACGGCCGGCGGAACCGCCCCCACGTCCATGTATTCGGCATCGGGCGCGAACTGAGAGGCGACGCCGTCCCAATCCTTGGCGTACATGAACTCCCAATGACGTTCGGCGATGGCGCGGTTCTCCAGGGTCCCCATGCGGGAGACCCTAGAGCACGCGGTGCCTCGATCAGTCGACGATGAGACGACGGCGACGGATGACGGCCACGAACGCGCCACCCACCAGCAACCACAGGGCCACGCTGATCGGACCCCGCGACGAGTCGACGCCCGTGGCCGGCAGAGCACCCGCGGTGACCTTCAGACCCAACGACGCCTGCACCGTGGGGCTGGCCACCACCAAGGTGTGATTACCCAGTCCGATGCCCGACGGCAGTGCCGTCTGCGTCTTGATGGATCCGTTCGCATCCACCGTGTACGAACCCAACAGAGTCGGGGTCGACATGATGACGAA
>JAURHL010000061.1 GCA_030833305.1 Acidimicrobiales bacterium
TGTAAATCGAGAAGTCGAAGTAGTCACTGACGAATTCGGCGGCCTCGCTTCCGGGCGCGCCGACCTGCAACACGTTGAGACCCTCGAGGATCAAGATGTCTGGCTGACACACGGTGACTCGTTCACCGTCCACGATGTCGTAGACCACGTGGCTGTACACCGGCGCATCCACGTTCGCCCGCCCACTCTTCAACTCGCGCAGGAATCTCAGCAGATTGCGGGTGTCGTAGCTCTCGGGAAAGCCCTTGCGGTTCATGATGCCGCGTTCCTCGAGGACGTGGTTCGGGTGCAAGAAGCCGTCGGTGGTGATGAGATCGACCTTGGGGTGGTCGGGCCAACGCGCCAGGAGCGCCTGCAGAATTCGGGCGAACGTGCTCTTGCCCACGGCCACGCTGCCGGCCACGCCGATGACGTAAGGGACCTTGGGGGCCAATGTTCCGAGGAACGTGGCGCTGACCTTGTGCAGGTTCTGCGTGGCCGAGACGTAAAGGTTGAGAAGGCGGGTGAGCGGCAGGTACACCGCGGCCACTTCGTCGAGGTCGATGCGCTCGTTGATGCCGCGCAGGTTCTCGAGATCGGCCTCGCGCAACGTCATCGGCGTGGCGGCGCGCAGGTCGGCCCACTGCTGGCGGTCGAACGAGACGTAGCGCTCAGTCACGGCGAGGGACGCTATCTGCCCGGCGAGACCGCGTTGGGTCCGGCGGTCAAGACTTCGACGCCGGTGTCGGTGACCAGCACCATGTGTTCGAACTGAGCGGTGCGCTTGCCGTCGGCGGTGACCGCGGTCCAGTCGTCGTCCCACATGTGGAATTGCCAGGTGCCCAAGGTGATCATGGGTTCGATGGTGAACACCATGCCGGGCTTCATGATGGTGTTGTTGCGCGGATCGTAGTAGTGCAACACCTGGACGTCGGTGTGGAACTGCTCGCCGATGCCATGGCCGATGAAGGCGCGCACCACACCCATGCGGTGGGTCTTGGCGTGATCCTCGATGGCCTTGCCGATGTCGCTGAGCGGGCGACCGGGCACCACGGCCTCGATGCCGCGCCACATGCACTCCTCGGTGACTTTCACCAACAGTCGGTCCTCGGTGCTGACGTCGCCCACCATGAAAGTGGCGTTGGTGTCACCGTGCACGCCGTTCACGAAACACGTCACGTCGAGGTTGATGATGTCGCCGTCCTCGATGACGGTGCTGTCGGGGATGCCGTGGCAGATGACTTCGTTCAGACTGGTGCACACACTCTTGGGATAGCGGTGATAGTTCAGCGGGCTGGGGTAGGCGCCTCGTTCGATGGTGAGGTCGTGGACGAAGACGTCGATGTCGTTCGTGGTCATGCCCGGCTTCACGAACTCACCGGCCAGACGCAGGATGTCGGCGGCCATCTGGCCCGCGTACCGCATGCGCTCGATGATCTCGGGGGACTTCACCGCGGACTCGTTCCAGCGCGTCACCTCGCCGGTGGCCGCGTAACCGGGCTTGACGATGTGGTCGGGGACGGCGCGCATCGGCGAGACGATCCCGGGTTCGATGCGGCCCTCGAGTCCCTTGTGGCAACGCTTGTAACGCCGACCCGAACCACACCAGCAGTCGTCGTTCGATTGAGGGAGCACCTCGGGGGCCCGGCGACGAGTGGGACGGGGCTCGCTGGTCACGCGGACAATCTACCGAGCCGAGGTCGGTGTGGTTCTCGCGACCCATTCAACGTCAAGGGGACATGGTTCATTCTCGTCGGCACACCCGACCGGGAGAGAACATGATTCAGACGAGCAGTCAGACACTCAGTCAAACAACCGTCAAGCGCACCTCCGCGGTGCGCACCCCCGAGGTGGCGGTGGGCGCGCTGATCATCGCGGCTTGCGTGATCGGAGCGATGACCTGGAGCCGGTCTGCGGTGGTCGGCACCTCGGTGTTGGTGGTGACATCCGACGTGAAGCGGGGTGAGGTGTTAGAAGAGTCCGACTTCGGCACGATCACCCTCACCAGTTCCGACGACATCGAACTGGTGCGGGCGTCGTCGTTGGATGACGCCATCGGCTTGCGGGCCACGGTCGACATTCCGTCCGGAACGCCACTGACCCCGGCTCAACTCGGCTCGGTCAGCCCGATCGCCAGCGGCGAGGGTCTGGTCGGCCTGACCGTGGCGCTCGGTGAAGCGCCCGCCGACATCGAGGCCGGGGACTCGGTGCGGCTGCTCACCCTGACGCGCCAGACCGATGGCTCCGCCGCATCGGCCGTCGAGTCGGCGATCTTCGAGGTGTGGGACGTCGCACCCCCCGATCCATTGGATGGCAGTCGCGTGGTCACGCTGAAGGTCGGCGTCGAGGATGCGGTCACTCTTCTCGGTCGCGAGGAGATCCGGCTCATGAAGGTGAACCCGTGAGCGATGAACTGATCGACGAACTGGTCGAGGTGCTCTCCGGGGCCCTGATCGACGCTCGACACGAGGCGCGCACCGCCGGACGCTCGCTCGGCCTCGTCGACGAGGAGCGAGTGGTACGCGATGCGGCCCGGGCGTTCTTCGACGACCCCCGGCACGTCGGCGACATGACTCTCGAAATCGACCTCACGAAGCGGGCCATCGACGTGGTGCTCGGGTGCGGGCCTTTGCAGGCTCTGTTGGATGACCCGGACATCACCGACATTCACGCCCGGGGAAGCCGACCGGTGTGGGTGAAGCACCTCGATGGCCGGCGCGAGCAACGTGCTCCGTTGGCCGACAGCGACGACGAACTGATCGCACTGGTGCGCACGCTGGCCACGCGCAGTCGCCATGGTGAGCGTCGCTTCGACACCAGCACGGCCGAATGCAATCTGTGTCTACCCGACGGAAGTCGCCTGTTCGCGGTGATGGACGTCTCCATGGAACCGTCGTTGGTGGTTCGCAAGCATCGATTCCAATTGTCGTCCTTGGAGCAACTGGTGAGCGGCGGCCTCATGAGCCGGGACGCGGCGCGATTCCTGCGCGCGGCGGTGTTGGCGCGCCGCAACATCATCGTGGTCGGTGGTACCGGTAGTGGCAAGACCACCCTGTTGCGCGCGCTGATCAACGAGATCCCCGTCCACGAGCGCATCGTCACCATCGAGGACGCGTACGAGTTGGGTATCGATCGGTTCGCCGATCTGCACCCCGACCACGAAGCGTTGCAGACTCGTGGTGCGAACGTCGAGGGTAGAGGGGCGATCGACCTCGCCGCCCTGACGCGCATGGCTCTACGCATGGATCCGGATCGGGTCATCGTGGGTGAGGTGCGTGGCGCCGAGGCGTTCCCCATGGTGCTGGCCATGAGCCAGGGCAACAACGGTTCCATGTGCACGTTGCACGCCGACAGCACGCGTTCGGCATTCTCGAAACTCGCCGCTTACGTGAGCATGGCCGACACCGGGCTTCCCGTCGACATCGTCAACATGCTCATCGCCCATGCCGTTCACGTGGTGGTGCACGTGGAGTTACGCGACGGTGTACGGCGTGTCACCAGTGTTCGTGAGGTGGTGGATGCTGACGGCCCCCGGGTGGTGTCGAACGAGTTGTTCGCCATGGTGGAGGACGATGACTCCGAGGCGCGGGCCCAGTTTCCGATGACCACCGAGCTGGCCGTGACGTTGGCGCGCCACGGGTACGGTCAACCGCTGGTGCGGTCATGAACGACATGGTGCGACTGTGTCTCGGGCTGGCATTCGGCACCGGCGTCATCTCGATTCTGTACGGCTTGCGCGGAGTGCGGGTGCTAGAGCTCCGTCGATCACGGACGACGCATCGGTCCACTGGCGACGAAACCACGTTGGTGGAGGCATTGGCCGTGTGGACCGAACAACTGCGTGACACCATGGCCGGGGCGCGTGGCTTGGAACAGGCGTTGGTCGCCACCGCGGTCACCGCTCCCGACCCTCTCCGTCCCGCCGTGCAGCGATTGTCGTCGCGTCTCGGCATGATGCCGTTGCCCCGGGCGTTGAGGGGTTTGGCCACCGACGTCGATCATCCGTTGGCGGACTTCGTGACCGCCGCGCTCATGGTGGCCGCGGAGAACCACGTGCGCGACCTGGTCTCGCTGCTCACGCACCTGGCGGAATGCTGTCGCGACGATGTGCGCATGCGCACCCGGGTGTGGGTGGCCCGGGCCCGCTTGCGTAGTGCGGTGCGCATCATCGTCGCTGTCATCGTCAGCTTCGTTGCCGGTCTTCTGTTGCTGCAACGCGACTATTTGCGGGCGTACGCGTCAGGAGCGGGGATCGCGGTTTTGCTGGTGATCATCACGATGTTCGCGACCTCATTGATGATGATGGTGCGACTCGGCCGATTCGAGTCGGTCAGTCGATTCATCGCTCGTGATACGGCGGGTGCGGCATGATCGTGTTGTTCGGTCTGGGTTTCGGTCTCGGACTGTGCATGATCCTGTGGTCGTGGCGCACCCATCGTGACCGTGCCATCGACCTCACCCTCGACCACTTTCGCGTCGATGTGCGCGATCTGGCGGTGTGTGATCGTGATCCGCGCTCGGTAGCGGTGGAGCGATTGCTGGTCGCGGTGGCTGGTGTCGCCCTGCCCGTCGTCATGTACATCGTGACCTCGATGGGCGGAGCCCCCGTGCCCGCCGGGATGTGCCTCGTCGGGTCGGCCGTTGGTGCTGTCGCCGGCTTCCAGTTTCCGGTGTGGCAGTTGCGCGACCGAGCTCGCGTGATGCGCCGAGACTTCCGCGCCTCATTGTCGGCGTACCTCGATTTGGTATCGATACTTCTCGCGGGTGGAGCCGGTATCGAGACCGCACTGGTGGCGGCCGCTCGTGTGGGCGAGGGTCCGTCATTCGAGTCGGTCGCCCGTTGCCTCGACGTGGCCCGGGTGTCGCGGCGCTCCCCATGGGACGTGTTGGCCGAGCACGGTGAGCGCATCGGAGTCGACGAACTGCCGCAACTCGCATCCACCATCCGTCTGGGCGGGGAGCAGGGAGCGCGCATGACGGCGTCGCTGGTGGCCAAGGCGTCGTCGATGCGCGCCAAACAGATGGCCGATGTGGAAGCGCGGGCCAATTCGGCGACCGAACGGATGGGTCTACCGATGGTGCTGCTCTTCCTCGCGTTCCTGGTGATGCTCGGATTTCCCGCCATGCAGATGATCAGCGCCGGCTTCGGTGCGTGAGTTCTCGAAACACAACAAGAAAAGGAGAGATGAAACATGAATCACTTCCGGCAACTCTGGGAGTACTACAACGTTCGATTCGCGGCGTCGCGCGACGCCGATCGTGATCGGGGAGAAGTGAGCGCCACCACCGTCGTGTTGGCCGCGGCTCTCATCGCCTTGGCATTGTCGGTGGGCGTCATCGTGTCGGGCAAGGTGCGCGACAAAGCGACCGATCTCGATCTGGGCTGATCGATGATGACGGTGCAGGACGTTCGCGATCGGGGAGAGGCCTCCACTCAGGTGATCGTGGTGGTGCCGGTGATCGTCCTGCTCCTGGTGTCGGCGATCCAAGCGGCTCTGGTATTCCATTCCGGAGCCGTGGCCGGGGCCGCGGCGGCGCGGGGCGCGTCCGCGGCGGCGGGAGCGGAGTTCGCGGGCATGGTTGCCGCGGTGTCGGGGGTTCGGGCGGCGTCCGACACCGTGACCGAACTCGGTGCCGAGTTGGCGACCACCCCCACGGTCACGATGGTCGACGGCGTGGTGACGTTCACGGTGGAGGTGCGGGTACCACGTGTCGCGCCGTTCTTTCCCGCCACCGTCACCCGCGTGGTGATCGAACCCCTCGAACGCACGACGACGGAAGCCGATCGATGAGACGTGACCGTGGCAGTGCCGCCGTCGAGATGGTGTTGTTGACACCGTTGCTGGTGCTGATGCTGCTGTTCGTGGTGCACGTCGGTCGGGCCGGTGACGGGATGACCGCGGTGCGTCACGCCGCCGATCAAGGAGCGCGGGCCGCGTCGATGGTGTCGTCGAGTCGAATGGCCGACGTGGCTCGTCGCGCCGTCGAAGAGGATCTCGCTCGTGCCGAACACTCGTGCGCCGATGCGTCGGTGACCGTGCGAACGTCCGTGGTGGGCGAGTCCACCTGGGTGACCGTCGGTGTGGTGTGTTCGACCTCATCCGATGGCCTGAGTCTGCTCGGAGCGGGTGGGGCCCGATTGTCGGCGTCGTCGACGGAGATCATCGATCGATACCGAGGTGGGGACTGATGGTGGCGTTGTCGAGACCAAAAGTGCGTGATCGCGGTGTGGTGACCGCGTTCGTGTTGGGTTTGGTGATGTGCTTCGTGGTGATCGCCGGACTGGCCGTCGACAGTGGTCGTCTGGTGGCCGCCCACGTGACGGCGGGTGATCACGCCGAGAACGCGGCCCGGGCCGGAGCCCAAGAGGTGACTCTCGTGCGCGCGGGTTGGCGTTTGCTCGACCCCCGACGAGCGGCCGCCTCGGCGCGGGCGTACTTGGACGCGAACGGACTCGACGGTGACGTGCGCGCCGACGTCGTATCCGTCACGGTTACCGTGCGTGTGCGGCAGTCGACCACCTTGTTGTGGTTGGTGGGCATCGGGGATCGGGTGGTGGCGTCCACTCGCACCGCACGATTGGTGAGCACGTGAACGCAGACGCCGCCCCCGTCATCATCTGGGCCGCGTTGGTCGTCGGTGCGTTGTCGTTGTCGTGGATCGTCGGCTCGTTGCTGGTCGACGTCGTTCGTCTGGTGCGTGGGGCGCTGACCACGCGAACCTTCATGGGAGTGGTGGCGCGCTATCTGGTGGTCGGCGCGGTTGTGACGCCGGTGGTGCATGGAGGTGGTGTGGCGCGGGCCGCGACGTGTGATGTCGACACGGCTGAATCCGATCGAGGAGACTCGTCTCCGCTCTGGCTCACACCGATGGTGTCGGGGGTGACCGCCCTGGGAGTGGTGGTCGGGCGGGACAAGTGGCGTCGACGAAGCGATGCGTCACCGTCGACGGTGGAGCTTTTGAGTGAGGATGACCTGGGTCGTGACGAACTCGTCATCGACGAACGCGTCGAGGGCCCGAGTTGTGTTCCGCCCCACGATTTCGTGGCCGGAGTGCTGGGTCCGGTGTCGGTGACGACCGCCGACGGTGATCGCGTGAAGTTCGCCCGGGCCCGCAGCGAGGAGTTGCTGGTGTGGTTGACGTTGCATCCGTCCAAACGGTTCCGGTCGATGGCCCGCGCCGACATCTGGGCCGAGCCGGTGAAGGACTCCACGTTCGCGAACATCACCAGTGATGCGCGCCGAGCACTGCAGGTGGTCGCGCCCGGCGGTTCGGGTCTGGGGGTGACCCTCAACGACGAGCTGGTTCTCACCGGGGTGGTGAGCGACGTGGAGATTCTGCGCCGGTGCGTCGATCACGCGCGGCGGCGACCGGAAGAAGGTGGGCTGGAGGCCCTGCGCTACGGATTGTCGCTGGTGCGGGGTACCCCTTTCTCCGGTGCGTCGTATATATGGAGCGATGCCACCGGATTGGCCACCGACGCCGTGATGCTGGTGGTGCGGGCCGCCAGCATGTTGGCCGACATGTGTGCCGACGCCGACGACCCCGACGGGGTGTACTGGGCTACGGGACAAGGATTGTTGGCGGTGCCGGGCCAGGAAGATCTCTTGGCCGTGCGGCTGCGACTGCACGCGGAGCGGCAGGATCGCGTCGGTCTCACCACGGAGTGGCGCGCGTATTTGCGAATGTTGGCCGCCGACCCGTGGAGTGACGGCACCCCGTCGCCGGCCATGACGCAGCTCTGGGAAGAGTTGGGGGCGAACATCAAACCGGGATGATCCGCTCGCCGTCGGGACGATGCACCGCAACCGAACCGTCGGCCTGTCGTACCGTGGTGTAGCCGTCGTTTTTCAATCGATTGTGTCGCGGGCAGAGAGGTGCACCGTTCGGTGGTGACGTCGTTCCGCCATCGGACCATGGTCGCAGGTGATCGATCTGGGTGTGAGGGAGTCCGCACCCGGGCCAGATGCATCGTCGGCCTCTCAGGAAGATCGCTTCGCGAGACGCTCCGGTGAACAATCGAGATCGCCGGCCGAGGTCGATGACGGTGGATGAGGCGTCCATCACCACGCGCCGTACCTGCCCGAGCAACGACAAGGTGACGGCAGCGATGGGATCAACGGCGATTCCACCCACGGTGTCACACCGGCGCGTGGCGAAGGTGTCCGGCGTGCCGGCCAACGAGGGCAGCGGGGTGTTGTCGGCGATGGCGCGCAAGGCGGCTTCGTAGGTGGCGCCGTCGATGACGATGTTGACGAGGGGTTCCACCGCCGGGGGCAGAGTGTCGGCGGCCGAGGCGAAGATGGCGTGCAGAGCGTCGGCTCGACGCTGACGAGCCGTGCGCGGCAGATCGTCGAGGCTCAGGCCCTGATGCAGCTGAGCCAGATCGGCCTGCAGTTCGCGTTCGCAGAAGCGCTGGTGCACCTCGTGCATGAGGGTGCCCTGAACGTTGCCCACCTTGGCGTCGATGTAGGTGGTGTCGTCGAAGGTGTGAATGGAGGCATCGCGATCGTCGTGGACGAGATCGCTGTGGCGGTGGGTTCCATCGGCGTCGGTGAGTTGTTCCCAGCGCTGGGTGGCCGTGTTGAACGTGTCGATGTCGAGGGTGGTGGCCCATTCGAGAAAGAGGGGCATGAACTCGACCACGTGAGCGGTGACCCGCTTGTTCTGGTGCAACGCACCCAGGCGACGGACATGGTCGGGGGCGATGGTGCCGGCGAAGTAGTGCCGACCCACCTCGGGATAGTCGGCGATGAGACGGGCCGCGATGGACAGATCGTTGGCCTGGCGGGCCGAGAGACGGGCCACGGAGCGGGCCCAGGACGACACCTTCACGTAGCCGTCGGCACGATGGAGGTTGGCCGAATACACCTGGGCCGCGAGGAGGGACTTGGTGGCCTCGACTTGGCGGGCCATGATTTCGAGTTCTTGCAGCAGAGTCGCGGCGTCGCGCACCGAGGTGACGAAGGGGAGTTCGTCGACGATGCGCTGCAAAGCGGGAAGTACGGCGACCGGCGAACCCGTGTGGGTTCCGACGGTCTCGGTTGTCACGTTCACTCCTTTCGGCTTGCTGATCACCGTATTCAGGGGGTGTGGCAGAGTTTCCGCCCGTCTGGTTACGTGGCAAAAATTTCTGATTTTCTTCGCACGGGCACGCGTACGCCGATCGTTCCCCATCGGGGGTACACATGAACAACAAACAAAGCGCGTATGACGAACACGAACACAACTTCGAATATGAAATCGAGTTAGCGGATCTTCACGAAATCGAGCTGCTCGACAATCGAAAGTTGTCGGATGAGGAGATCCTGATCCTCCTCAACATCGGATTCGACGAACCGGAACCGACCGGGCTTCGGAGCGAAGAGTGGTATCCGAATGTTCGAGCCCTCCAGATACTTCGAGGTATCGATGCCACTCGTGAGAATGCTGAGTACGCGTTACGAGATCTGACTCGCGAAATCCATCGGCAGTCGAACGGTGACTGGACCGAGGCTCGGCGTTTGCTACGTACTCATGGACTGGAAATCTCGGTCGAGTACGCACCGTTGTCCGATGTGGAGACCATACCCACCATCGATGTGCCTACCTCGGATCTCTTCGACGAAATGAAGAGACGACAGGGATCGATTCTGTCGCGGGACCGGGATTTGGCACCAACGGCCGAGGATCGCCGAAGGATGGCGTCGAGTCGTCGGGCATCGGTCTTCGATCCTCGTGACATCGAATCCATTCTCGGTGAGATGGCCCAGATGGAAGGTATGACTGCCGTGTACGAATGGGCCCGATCGTTGGTGGCGCAGTGTCACACGGAGAATTTGCGCCGTCGGTCGGGTTTGGTCGGAAACGTGGAGATGCCGCGGCACTTGGTGTTGCGTGGCGAACCGGGAACGGGCAAGACGGTGGGTGCTCGCCTGTTGACCGAGCTCTACGCGGCACTGGGCATCGTGCGTTCACCCAAGTTCATCGAAGCGTCACGCGCCGACCTGGTGGCGGGGTACATCGGGCACACCGCGTTGAAGACCCGGGGCATCGTCACACAGGCTCTCGGTGGCGTTCTGTTCATCGACGAGTCGTATTCGTTGAACATGGGCGGAACCGATTTCGGTGACGAAGCCGTGGCGGAATTGATCCAACTGATGGAGACCCACCGCAACGACTTCGCGGTGTTCTTCGCGGGCTACCCTGCGGAGATGGAGGAGTTCATACGTATGAACACCGGATTGGCCTCTCGGGTGTCAGCCACGTTGGAGTTCGCCCCGTACTCGAACGCCGAGTTGTGGAAGGTGCTGAATCGCATGGCTTTGATTCAGTCCTTCATGGTGGAACCGGATGCGCATGACGAGGTGGACAGGTGGTTCGACGACGCCCGAAAGTCGGAGGATTTCGGCAACGCGCGTTCAGCTCGCCACTTGGTGAACTTGATGAAGGCCAATCAGGCCGAGCGGGTGTACAAATCGGGCCTCACCGACATCGACGATTTGATTCTGCTGACCGCGGCCGACGT
>JAURHL010000062.1 GCA_030833305.1 Acidimicrobiales bacterium
TCAAATCAGATGTAAACGCCCAATTCGTTGGGTCGTTATCAATTGTCATACCGCCTACGACGTCGATCAAGAATGCCACCGCCGCCATTGACACCGCACCCCGCGCCGCTATCTCTGGCGGCGAAACGAGATGACCCACAAGTTGGTCTCCGAGGTCGCGCCGCGTTACCTCGAGCGCAACGGCGGCTACCTGCGCATCCTCAAGCTCGGACCGCGTCAGGGCGACAACGCGCCCATGGCGCGCATCGAACTCGTCTGATCGGTCGTCGACGACCCGTTCGTCGCCCGAACCCACCGAGGACAACCGAATGAACGTGAACGAGCCCGCCAACCGGCGGGCTCGTTTGTCGGTGGCCTACGACGGATCGCAGTTCCACGGGTTCGCCATGAACGACGGTGTGCGAACCGTGGCTGGTGCGTTGACCGACGCGCTGGCGCTCATCGTGCGTCGACCGGTCGAGATCACCGGAGCCGGCCGCACCGACGCCGGCGTGCACGCCTGGGATCAGGTGGTCAGTTGCGATCTGCCCGGCGACCTCGACATCGACGCGTTGCCGCGCCGACTCACCAAGATGTGTGCACCCGGCATCGTGGTGCGCGCCGCGGCATGGGCGCACGACCCCGAGTTCGACGCCCGGTTCTCGGCGCTGTGGCGTCGCTACCGCTACACGATCCTGAACGATCCCACGCCGGACCCCTTTCTCGCCCCCACGGTGTGGCACGTGGCCACGCCGCTGAACCTCGACCTCATGCGTTTGGGGTGCGATCCGTTGATGGGGGAGCACGATTTCTCGGCGTTTTGTCGCAAACCCAAGTTGAGCCGGGATCAGGTGGAGCGGGGAGACCCCGGCCCGAGCATGTTCCGACGGGTGACCGTGGCCCGATGGTCCGAGCATGCGAGCGACCATGGGGCGCGACTGTTGCGGTTCGAGATTCAGGCCAACGCGTTCTGCCATCAGATGGTCCGTTCCATCGTGGGCACCCTGGTCGACGTGGGCACGGGGAAGATGTCGCCGGGCGGCATTTCGGGGGTTCTGCGTTCCCGGGAACGTTCGGCCGCGGGCACGGTGGCACCCCCGCAAGGACTCACCCTCTGGGAGGTGGGGTACCCCGACGGCCCGGCCCCGAAACGGACCGCGACCGACGGGTGACAACCCGTGACGAACGGTCGTTTTTCCCCTGTTTGCCCGTATCCTTCTCCGGTCCCCATCGGACCGGTCGTCCGGGGAAACGTTCGTGAAAGAAGCACCAATGAGCACCTATTCGCCAAAGGCCAGTGAGATCACCCGCGAGTGGCACATCCTCGATGCCGAGGGAATGATCCTCGGTCGTCTGTGCACCGAGGCCGCCCGCCTGTTGCGCGGCAAGCACAAGCCCACGTTCGCCCCGCACATCGACACCGGTGATCACGTGATCATCATCAACGTCGACAAGATCGTGCTCACCTCGGGCAAGGCCGACACTCGTATGGTGTACAACTACTCGGGTTACCCCGGTGGTCTGAAGAGCGAGACGTTCGGAAACCTGCTCGCTCGTCGTCCCGATGAAGCCATCCGTGGTGCCGTGCGCGGCATGTTGCCCAAGGGTCCGCTCGGTCGCCAGATGATCAAGAAGTTGAAGGTCTACACCGGAGCCGAGCACCCGCACGGTGCGCAGAACCCGACCGTCCGCAACATCGACCACGCCAAAGCCCGCTGAACGAGTTCAAGGAAGACATCGCAATGAACAAGCCTCTCACCCAGACCACCGGCCGTCGCAAGGAGTCGGTGGCCCGCGTTCGCGTGCGCCCCGGCACCGGCAAGTTCACCGTGAACGGCAAGCCGCTCGACGTCTACTTCTGCACCGCGACCCAGCAGAACTCGGCGATCGAAGCGCTCCGCGTCACCAACACCCTCGAGCAGTACGACGTCGACGCCACCATTCATGGTGGCGGAGTCACCGGTCAGTCCGGCGCGATGCGCATGGGCCTGGCCCGTTCGCTCGTCGAGATCGATCCCGAATCGCGCCCGGCCCTGAAGAAGGCCGGTCTTCTCACTCGTGACTCGCGTCGCAAGGAGAGCAAGAAGTACGGCCTCAAGAAGGCTCGTAAAGCGCCGCAGTACACGAAGCGCTGATCGCAGGATCAGATGTCGGGCGTCAGCAAGTCGCCCCATCCCGGCTTCGGCACCGACGGTGTGCGGGGTCAGGCGATCGTCGAGTTGTCGCCCGAATACGTCATGGCTCTGGGCCGTGCCGTGGCTCGCGTTCTTCGGCCGAGTCGGGTCGTCCTCGGTCGTGATCCCCGTGTTTCCGGGCCCATCCTGGAAGCCGCTTTCTCTGCGGGTGCCTCCGCCGAGGGCGTGACGGTCGAAGAATTCGGCGTTCTGCCCACGCCGGCGCTGGCCATGATCTCGCGACGGGAGGACGTTCCGGCCATCGTCATCACGGCCTCGCACAACAAATACACCGACAACGGTGTGAAGGTCTTCGCCGCCGGTGGGCGCAAATTGCTCGACCATCAGGAACGCGCCATCGAGGCCGAAACGTGGCGCATCCTCGACGATGGGACCGGCCCGATCCCGCGCGATCTGGATGTGGGCGTGGTCATGCGACGCAGCGACGGCGTCACCATGTACGTCGACCACCTCGTCGAGATCTTCGGCGAGGGATCGCTCGCCGGATTGAGGGTGGTCATCGACACGGCGAACGGAGCGATGAGCAAGGTCGCACCGTTGCTGTTGCAGCGTCTCGGCGCCGACGTGATCACCATGAACGACGCTCCCGACGGCACGAACATCAACGACAAGTGCGGGGCCACGGCGCCGCAGGCATTGTGCGACTTCATCAGTGGAACCGGAACGGGAATATCGGTCGACATGGGTTTCGCGTTCGACGGAGACGGAGATCGACTGATCGCCGTCGACGAGAATGGTCGTGTCATCGACGGTGATCGAATGATCGCGTTGTCGGCTCTCGACCGGCACGATGCCGGCACGCTCGCGGGCGACACCGTGGTGGTCACCGTGATGTCGAACCTGGGGTTCCACCGAGCGATGGCTGGTGCGGGCATCTCGGTGGTCACCACCGGGGTCGGAGATCGGTCGGTGCTCGATGCGATGGAAGCCGGCGGTTTCGTGCTCGGGGGTGAACAAAGCGGTCACATCATCCATCGTGATCACGCCACGACCGGCGACGGCTTGCTGGCGGCGGTGGTGTTGGCCCGCATGATGCGGCGCCGAGGAGGGCGTTTCTCCCAGGTGGCCTCGGCGGTGATGCACAGTTTGCCCCAGGTCCTGAAGAACGTGAGGGTGGCTCGCCGTCCCGATGACGTGGCCCTGCTGCTGGCCGCCGAGATCGCCGCCGAGGAGGCACAGTTGGGGGTCAACGGACGGGTGTTGGTGCGGTCATCAGGGACCGAACCGGTCGTGCGCGTGATGGTCGAGGCCGGAACCCCGGAATTGGCCGACGCCGTGGCCGAGCGACTGGTGGCCGCGGCTCTCGACAAGTGCCGTTGACGAGCCGTCCCACGTGCCTCCCGGTGGTTCGGAACCCTCGGTAACCTGACCGTCATGTGCGGCATCATCGCGTTGAGCGCCCGGCCGACGTCGCGTTCGACACCCCGTGGCGCCGACATCCTGGGGCTTCTCGATGCCGCTCTCGGCTGTGGATCCGACGTCGTCGCGGCGACCGCGCCGTTGGTGGCGCTGAACGAGTTGCTCAAGGGAGTCCCCGGGGTGATGGCCTTGGCCGGGAACCTCGAATTGATCTCGGGGATCGAGTCCCGGCTGGCCCGTCTCGACGCCACGCTGGCGGCCGCCGACACCACTCTCGAGACCGCCAATCCGGACCCCGAGCGGCTCGAGGTGGCCGCCGCCGAACTCATCGCCGCCCGCGACGCCGTGTGGTCGATCGGACGTGACCGCCTGCGCACCGCGCGCGCCGTGGCCGACCTGGCCGGTCGAGACGCCGGGGTGGCCGCCCTGTCCGGCTACCTGATGATCCAGCAGGCTTTCGCCGCCATCGACCGTATGGAGGTTCGCGGACGCGACTCCGCGGGTATCCACGTTTTCGTGTGGGGGCACGGACTCGACGAGGCCGACCTGCGGTCATCCCTCGACGAGCGAGCGGTCGACCCGTTGTTTCAGAGTGGCTCGGTGCGCTGGATCGACGGTGTGCTGTCGTTCGTCTACAAAGCGGCGGCCGAGATCGGCGAGCTGGGTGACAACACCAAGGCGATGCGCGCGGCGGTGCAAGCCGACGACTTGTTGCGCCGGGCGTTGTCGCACCCGGGTGCACGAACCTCCTTGGTGGGACATACTCGGTGGGCGAGTGTGGGCATCATCAGCGAGCCGAACGCTCACCCGGTGAACAGCGAACGCTCACTTTCCGATGCCGAGCGTCCCTACGTCATCGCCGCGCTGAATGGAGACGTCGACAACCACGCCGATCTTCGCATCATGCACGGCCTCTCGTTCCCGGGTCAGATCACCACCGACGCCAAGGTGATTCCGGCTTTGGTCACCAAGCATCGTCAGGATTGCGGCGACACGCCCGAAGCATTCCGCCGCAGCGTGACCTCGTTCGAAGGCTCGGTGGCCATCGCCGCCGCGGCCACCGACGATCCCGAGCGATTGTTGTTGGCCCTCCACGGAAGCGGACAGGGATTGTTCGTCGGCTTGGCCGAGGATCTGTTCATCGTGGCCAGCGAGCCCTACGGGTTGGTGGAGGAAACATCCCGCTATTTCAGGCTCGATGGTGAAGGGGCGGGCGCCGGTCAGATCGTCGTCCTGGACGGACGACGGGCCGGGGAACTCGAGGGCGTGGAGCGAATCGGCTACGACGGTTCGTCGATCCCGGTCGACGAGACGTCGTTGATCACCGCCGAGGTGACCACGCGCGACATCGATCGTGGTGACTCGCCGCACTTCTTGTTGAAAGAGATCGGAGAGGCGCCCGAAAGTTTCCGCAAGACGTTGCGCGGAAAGATCATCGAGGTCGACGGTCGACTGGTCGCCTCCATCGGCGCTCGCTCGTTGCCCGGTGACATCCGCCGTCGATTGGCCGACGGGTCCATCGACAAGGTGCGTGTTATCGGCCAGGGAACCGCGGCCATCGCCGGACGAAGTTGTGCGTCGGTTCTCGACGAACTGTGCGGGGGCGATCTCGACATCGACCCACTCACCGCCACCGAATTGAGCGGGTTCAATCTGCGTCTCGACATGTCGGACACCTTGATCGTGGCCGTGAGTCAGAGTGGCACCACCACCGACACCAATCGCACCGTCGACCTCGCACGGGGCCGGGGGGCCGCAGTGATCGCCATCGTGAACCGTCGGGGCAGTGATCTGTGCGAGAAGTCCGACGGGGTGATGTTCACCAGCGACGGACGCGACGTCGAGATGAGCGTGGCCTCCACCAAGGCGTTCTACGCCCAGGTCGCCGCCGGGGTTCTCTTGGCCTGTGCCATCAGCGAGGCCGCCGGTGTCGGCTCCGACCAACGTCGTCACGATTTGTTGGCGGCTTTGCGCACGGTGCCCGACGCGATGCGGGCCGTCATCGCGCGTCGTGGCGCCGTCGCCGACATCGCGCGTCGGTACGCACCGTCGAAGAGATATTGGGCCGTCGTCGGCAACGGACCCAACTCCATTGCCGCCAACGAAGTGCGCATCAAATTGAGTGAACTCTGTTACAAGAGCATCTCGTGCGACGTCACCGAGGACAAGAAGCACATCGACTTGTCCTGCGAGCCGTTGATCCTGGTGTGTGCGTCCGGTTTGGTCGGCAGTACGGCCGACGACGTGGCCAAGGAGATCGCGATTTACCGGGCGCACAAGGCCACCCCCATCGTGGTGGCGAACGAATCCGAGTCGCGTTTCGACGCGGCCCATGCGGTGATCGCCGTGCCCGACATCGATCCCAGCCTCGCCTTCATCCTCAGTGCGATGGCCGGTCACCTGTTCGGATACGAGGCGGCACTGGCTATCGACGAGTTGGCGCTTCCGTTGCGCGAGGCCCGCGAGATCGTGGAGCACGCGGTGGTGTCGTGCTCCGAGGCCGAACAAGTGGTCACGGCGGTGCGATCCGGTGTGCGCCCGATGGCCGAGCGATTCCACGAGGTCCTGCGTTCGGGTTCCTATGACGGCCACATGGAGGCCAGCACCGCGGTGCGCCTGGCCACCATGCTGCGCGTGATCCTCGATGCGTCCCCGGTGGAAGCGCACCAGAACGAGACCGGCAAGGTGGGTTCGCCATCGGCTCTCATCGACGATCTGACCGTGGCACTCACCCGCGCCATCGAAGAACTCACGCGTCCGGTCGATGCCATCAAGCATCAGGCCAAGACGGTGACGGTCGGCATCAGTCGCAGCGACGAAGGCATCATGGATCGGGCGTTGGTACGTGAGGTGTTGGCGACCGGAGCCGGTCGCGACGTGTTGTCCTATCGAACCCTGAAGGTTCTGGCCGATCTCGATTCGGCCGTGGAAGCGGTGGTCGGATTCACCCGCTATTCGATCGAGGGAGATCCGAGTACCTCGCACGCGTCCATCGCCGTGGTCGATCGAGGTGGTTTGTCGCGCGAGGTTCCCAGCCGAGTCGATCGCAATTCGTCGTTGCTGGGCACCAAGCGACGTGTCGCGAACGAGCGAGAGGTCCTGGTGGCCCGGGGCCGCGGCGACGGACGTACCGTGATCTTCGTTCCCGAGGTGAAGTCTGGCCAGACGGTGGGCATCACCCTGATGCACGTGCGTTTCCATGATCGCTTGCCGGCCCCCGCCATGCGCACGGTTCTCCAGGGTTACGACCGACGTTACGACCGATTGGTCGACTGGGTCAGCGAGACCGAGGGCGAGATGCGCGACGATCTTCTCGGCGAGATCCCCGTCGCCGATCTGCTGATCCTCCCCATCAGCGACATGGCCGATCGTTGGCGACGACCGGCATGATCCGTGGAATCGGCGTCGATGCCGTCGATGTCGAACGATTTCGAATTGCGTTGGCGCGCACCCCTTCCATGATGGATCGGCTGTTCACGGACATCGAGTTGTCGCAGCTGGCCGACCGTGCGGATCAGGTGCCGTCGTTGGCCGCGCGTTTCGCCGCCCGCGAGGCGACCATGAAAGCGATGGACGTCGGATTGGGGGCGTTCGGATTCCATGACGTGTGGGTCGAGCGCGAACCGTCGGGATCCCCGATCCTGCGGGTGGCGGGGACGGCGCTGGAATTGGCGCAAGGCAAGGGAATCGGTGCATGGCATCTGTCCCTCACGCACACCGACTCGGTCGCGATCGCCTACGTCATCGCAACGGACTGACGCGAAGCGTACGATTCAGCCATGCGGCCCGTGCTCACCCCGAAGCAGATGCGCGTGCTCGATGCCGAGGCCGTCATCGACGGCACCTCGATGGACACCTTGATCGCTCGTGCCGGTGCCGCGGTGGCGCGAGCGGCCAAGCGCATGATGGGCGGACTGTACGGGCGCACCGTGGTGGTCGTCACCGGCAAGGGGAACAACGGCGCCGACGGTCGCGTGACGGGGCGGCTTCTGGCCGATCAGGGCGTGCGGGTGATCGTGCTCGATGCCGATCGCATGCCCCCCCGTTTGCCCGTGTGCGATCTGATCATCGACGCCGCGTACGGAACCGGTTTTCGGGGCGACTGGAACCCCCCGTCGAGCAACGGCGTCCCGGTGCTGGCCGTCGACGTGCCCAGTGGTCTCGATGGTCTCACTGGCCTGTCGTCACCCGGTGCGTGGCGGGCCGATCGCACCGTGACCTTCGTGGCTCTGAAACCGGGTTTGTTGTTGGGAGCCGGCCCCGCACTCAGCGGCATGGTCGAGTTGGCCGACATCGGCATCGTCTTGGGTATGGGCAACGTGGACATCAACGAGGTGGAGGCATCCGATGTCGGGTGCTGGTTGCCTCGTCGCGCGCCCGATTCCCACAAGTGGAAGTCCGCGGTGTTCTCGTTGGCGGGTAGCGCCGGAATGATGGGAGCGGCGAATCTCTGTGCCTCGGCGGCCATGCGGTCGGGAGCGGGCATCGTGCACGCGGCCTCACCGGGCATCGTGAGCGATCGCACGACCCCCATCGAGGTCGTGCGCAAGTCGTTGCCGATGTTGGATTGGTCGAGCGACATCCTCGCCGACGTCAACGGTGAGAACGCTCGTTTCAAGTCGATGGTGGTCGGCCCCGGTCTCGGACGTGACGACGGCACCGTCGCCGAGACCCGCAAGGTCATCTCCGGGGCGAACGTGCCGATGGTGATCGATGGCGATGGTCTCTTCGCCGTGGCCTGGGGCGGTGACGGCGCGCGTGACATCGTGCGCTCGCGCGGTGCCGGAACCGTGCTGACGCCTCACGACGGTGAGTTCACCAACCTTCTCGGTTATCCGCCTTCGACCGACCGCATCACCAGCGCCCGCCGACTCGCGACCGACACCAACTGCGTGTGCCTGTTGAAGGGCACGACCACGGTGGTGGCCGAACCATCCGGACAGGTGCTCATCGTCTCCAACGGCGATCAGCGTCTCGCCACCGCCGGGACCGGCGATGTGCTGGCGGGGATCATCGGCGCCCTGCTCGCCCAAGGGATGCACCCGTTCCGCGCCGCCGCCAGTGGGGCATTCCTGCACGCGCGTGCGGCCTCGTTGTTCCCCGCCGACGAGGGCATGGTCGCTTCCGACCTCTTGGACCTGCTGCCCCGGGCCATCACCGAAGTGCGGATGACGTGAGCGGTCGTGTCTCCCGCGTCGTCGTCGATCTCGACGCGATTCGCCACAACGTCCGGCGACTGATCGAGACCTCCTCCCCGGCTCGGGTGATGGCGGTGGTGAAGGCGAACGGATACGGCCATGGGGCCGCGAAGGTGGCCGAGGCGGCGCTCGAAGCCGGAGCGCACGGGCTGTGTGTCGCTCTCGTGCAAGAAGGCGTGGAACTGCGTCGCGCCGGAATCGAGGCGCCGATCCTCGTGTTGTCCGAGCAACCACGCGATCAGGTGGGCGAACTGGTGGCCCACGGCCTCATCGCCACCGCGTACACGGTGGCGTTCATCGACGCCTTGGCCGACGAAGCGCGACGCCGTGACGTGGTGGGCCAAGAGGTCCATCTGAAAGTGGACACCGGGATGAACCGGGTGGGCGCGCGGCCCGATGCGGTCGTCGAATTGGGTGGTCGGGTGCTCGCGCGCTCGCCACAACTGTCGCTCGGAGGGGTGTTCACCCATCTCGCGTGCGCCGACGACGTCGCCTCTCCGGTCACGGCGGATCAGATCCGTCGTTTCGACGCCGTCATCGACGACCTCCGCCATGCCGGTGTCGATCCGGGCTGGCTGCATCTCGCGAACTCGGCGGGGGCCATCGCGCACCCGGACGCGCGCCGGGACATGGTGCGTGTCGGCATCGCCATGTACGGCATCGCCCCCGATCCTTCGATGGACGCGATGTGCGCGATGCTTCGTCCGGCGCTCGGTTTGGTGTCCAGGGTGTCCTTCGTGAAGACGGTGAAGGCCGGCGAATCGATCTCGTACGGACATCGACATCGTTTCGACCGAACGACGAACGTGGCCACGGTCCCCATCGGTTACGCCGATGGCGTTCCGCGACGTCTGTCGGCGGTCGGGGGAGAGGTGTTGATCGGCGGTCGTCGTCGCCCGGTCGTCGGTGTGATCACCATGGATCAACTGATGGTCGACATGGGTGACGACCGATGCGCGATCGGTGACGAGGTGGTGTTGATCGGCCGTCAGGCTGACGAGGTCGTCACCGCGAACGACTGGGGGACGGCGTTGGGCACGATCGGGTACGAGATCGTGTGCGCGATGTCGGCACGATTACCGCGTGACTACTCGGGCGAGACGCCGAGCGATTCTCAGTAGCCGCAGAGCTCGAGTTGGTTGTCGCGCAGAGCCTTGCGCATGTCGACCGGACCGAGGTCGAGGAAGTCACCCACCCATTTGCCCGGCGTGGACAGTCCCTCGGGATGCGGCCAGTCGGAGCCCAGCAGGATGCGATCGGCACCGTGCACGTCACGAAGGTGGCTGATGTTGTCCTCGTAGAACGGGGCCACCCACACGTGCTCACGGAACGACTCGTTGGGATTGCGCTTGAACAATTGCGGGGTCTTGCCGAAGGCGACGCGCAAGCGACGGTGCAATTCGGGCACCCACGCCGAGCCGAGTTCGAGCGTGGCCACCTTCAACTTCGGGTGGCGATCGAACAAACCGTGACAGATCATGGCGGCCATCATGTCGAAGATCGGTCGCTCGGTGCCCACGGCCAGCACCTCGGTGAGCGGGGACGACTTCATGCCCATGTACTTGGTGGGCTCGCCCCAGTCACCGAGGTACTTGTTGTATCCGGCGTCGCCGGCGTGAATGGCCACGATGATGCCGGCCTCGGCGATCTT
>JAURHL010000063.1 GCA_030833305.1 Acidimicrobiales bacterium
GTCCGTGGGCGCCATCGCGGTGGCCGAGACCGACCCCAACGTCGTCTACGTGGGCATGGGCGAGCACGCTCCGCGAGGCGTGATGACGTCGCACGAACGGATGAACGTGTGTGCTCGTCTGCGGAGGCGCTCCCATGACGACCTCCAAGTCGTCGACGAGTCTTTGCATCGGCTTGCTGAGTCGACGGTACGCCGCGATCTGGTTGTTCCACATCGTGTCGCCCGCTCCGACCGCGGCGATCTCGCAATAGAACAGCGACGCCTTGGGCGGTTGCTCGATGAACGGCACGTCGGTGTGCCAGACGGCGGTGACGTGGGGGTTGAAACCCGGAGTGTGGGAATCGATCACGAGGATCTCGGGGAACCCTTCGTCGCGCAGGGTGGGAATGTTGCGATTGTCCGAGGCCGTCTCGGTGGTGGCCGCCACGTGCGAACCGAAACAACGAGCCAATCGTGACTGGTCCGACGGCGAGAAGTGGGCACCGGGGAAGAACAACACCAGTCGCTCGTCCCACCACGGCAGCAAGGAATCGGCCAACTCGCGCAAATCGTCGTCCGTGTAATCGGAGACCCGCAACCCTCGGACCACCGCCCCCAATGCACCATCCAGTCGCTCGACCGAGACCCGTGCGGACACCTTCACTTCGGACATTTCGCCAACATACCCCCTGCCACGATTGGCGTCCGACGGATTCTGACTGGCCGTCAGATTTTCGGGGCTCCTGCACTAGAGTCGCGGTGTTCGCGGGACGGCAAAAGGGGGCCCCATGAAGGGAATCGTGTACGACGGAAAGACCACTTCGCTGGTCGACGGGCTGACCCTGCGCGAACCGGGGCCACGCGAGGTCATCGTGCAGATCGCCGCCGCCGGTCTGTGCCACAGCGACATCTCCTACATGAACGGTCTCTACCCCGTTCCCTCCCCCGGTGTGTGCGGTCACGAGGCCGCCGGAGTCGTCGCCCAGGTGGGCAACGCCGTCACCCACGTGCAACCGGGCGACCACGTGATCGTGGCCACTCTGGCCGCCTGCGGCTTCTGCGAGTTCTGCATGGACGGCCGACCCACGCTGTGCCGGTCCACGCTGGCCAACTGGAGCCAGCCGTTCACCCTCGACGGCGCGCCCATCTACAACTTCGCCGCCACCAGTGCGTTCGCCGAGCGAACCGTGGTGCGCGACGTGCAGTGCGTGAAGATCCCCAAGGACGTGCCTCTCACGTCGGCGGCCCTCGTCGGTTGCGGCGTGGTCACCGGCATGGGTGCGGTGTTCAATCGCGCCAACGTGAAGCGCGGCCAGTCGGCGCTCGTGTTCGGTGTCGGGGGTGTGGGCCTGAACGTCATCCAGGCCCTGAAAGTGCAAGGTGCCACCACCATCATCGCGGTGGACACGGTGCTGGAGAAGGAATCGTTGGCCAAGCAGTTCGGCGCCACGCACTTCCTCGACGGACGCCGCGAGGATCTGGTGACCGCGGTCGGCGAGATCATGCCGTACAAGGACGACATGCCTCGCGGACCTTTCAACGCCGGCGGAGTGAACTGGGCCTTCGACTGCGTCGCGCATCCGGCCGTCACCTACAACGCGCTCGAATGTCTCGATTGGGGTGGCACCGTCGTCGTCATCGGCGTCGCCGGACAGACCGCCGAATTCAAGGGCTTGTACGGGCGCCTGACCCAGGTCGATCGTGGCATCATCGGCTGTCGTTACGGGAGCATCAGCCCCCAGCGCGACATCCCGTACATCATCGATTTGTACCGCCGCGGCGATGTGCTGCTCGACGAATTGGTGAGCGCCACGTTCCCCGTCGGCAACTGGGAGGACGCCGTGCACGGACTCGAGAGCGGAACGGTCGCCCGCGCCGTCATCACGTTCTGAAGCGAGGACCTCGAACATGGCCCGTGATCTCTCCGCGAACATCGACACCACCGACAAGACCCTGTGGCAGTTGATCTCCGAGCGCGCCGTCACCACTCCCGACAAGCGCATGGCGTTCGACGAGCGCGGACGTTCCATGACCTACGGCGAGTACAAGAACCGCTGCGAGCGGGTCGCCGCGGGACTGTCACAGATCGGTGTCGGCGAGGGCACCAACGTGTCCTGGATCCTTCCGTCGCGTTTCGAGTCACTGATTCTCACCGGGGCACTCTCGCGACTCGGGGCCATCCAGAATCCGATCCTTCCCATCTACCGCCATCGTGAGATCTCCTTCATCACGGCGCAATCGGACTGCAAGGTCTTGATCGTCCCGGGCGTGTTCCGCGGCTTCGACTTCCCGCCCATGGCCCGTGAGGTAGTGGAGGCGAACGGTCGCGAGGTGCGCATCATCGTCGCCGACCCCGACCTTCCCGAGGCCGACCCCGATGCGGTGGGCCTGCCCCCGTATCGCGCCGATCTGAACGGTCTGCGTTGGTTGTTCTACTCCTCGGGCACGACCGCGGACCCCAAGGGTGCCAAGCACAGCGACGCCAGCATGGGCGCGGCGAATCTCGGAATGCAGTGGAGCATGCAGGTCGGCCCCGACGACAAGGCCGCCGTGGTCTTCCCCATCACGCACGTGGGCGGGCTCATCTGGCTGTTCAACGCCATGGAGACCGGCGTCGAGCTGTTGATGGTCGAGACCTTCGATCCGGCGAACACGCCCCGTTGGCTCGGCGAGAACGGTTGCACGTGTGCCGGCGCCGGCACCGTCTTCTGGTTGACGTACCTCAACGCCCAACGGCAGCTGCCCGCGGGTGAGAAGTTGTTGCCGAACGTGCGCATCTTCAACGGTGGTGGCTCTCCGAAGCCCCGTACGCTGAACGCCGAGATGATGGACGCGTTCGGCGCACCGCTCATCGGAGGATGGGGGCTGACCGAATCCCCCATCAACACGATGGTCCACGTCGACGACCCCGACGACAAGAAGGCCAACACCGACGGTCGCGCCTGTCCCGGCGTGACCATCCGCACCGTCATGGACGGAGTGGTCTGTGCGCCCGGCGTCGAAGGAGAGTTGCGCGTGAAAGGCGGCCAGGTGTGCATGGGATACCTGGACTCCGCCCTCGATGCCGAAGCCTTCGACGAGGACGGTTGGTTCCGTACCGGCGATCTCGGCGTGATCGACACCGAGGGATACATCAGCATCACCGGACGCCTGAAGGACATCATCATCCGCAAGGGCGAGAACATCTCGGCCAAGGAGATCGAGGACTTGTTGTTCGCTCATCCGTCGGTGGCCGATGCCGCCGTCATCGGTTTGCCCGACGCGGCCAGTGGCGAGCGGGCCTGCGCCGTCGTGGTCCTGAAGGCCGATGCGACATTGTCGTTCGACGAAATGGTCGCGTATCTGAAAGGCGCGCAGTTGTCGGTGCACAAGGTCCCCGAGCAACTGGAGATCGTCGACGCGTTGCCCCGCAATCCCAGCGGGAAAGTTCTGAAGAAGGATCTACGAGCCACGTACGGAGGAGCATCATGAGCACCACGAAGAAAACCGCCGCCAAGACTTCCACCACGAAGAAGTCCGCCGCCAAGAAGCCCGTCCTCAAGCCGGCTCCGATCTACAAGCGTCTGAAGGGCAAGCGGGTGTTCATCACCGGTGCCGGTTCGGGCATCGGTCGGGCCACCGCTCTGCGCTTCGCCGCCGAGGGCGCCCACCTGGCCATCGCCGACCTTCGCGGCGCCAAGGAGGTGGCCGCCGAGATCGCCGCGTCCGCCGCGACCAAGGGCGGCGCCACCGTCGTCGCCTACGACCTCGACGTCACCGACGCGACCGCCGTGCAAAAGACCGTCGACAAGGCGGCCAAGGCACTTGGTGGTCTCGACGTCGTGTGCAACATCGCCGGTATCGGTCACTTCGCCAACAGTCACGAGGAGACGCCCGAGTGGTTCGACCGCATCGTGTCGGTCAATCTCAACGGCACCTTCTACGTCTCGCGCTACGCGTTGCCCCACCTGTTGAAGTCGCACGCGGCCACCGGTGTCGACGGTGTCATCGTGAACACCGCGTCCACCTCGGGTCTCATGGGTGCACCGTGGAGCGCCGCCTACTGTGCGAGCAAGGGTGGAGTCGTGAACCTCACGCGCGCCCTGGCGTACGAATACCGCGGAAAGGGCGTTCGGGTGAACGCCATCGCTCCCGGTGGCACCAACACCAACATCGTCACGTCGTTCATGAACCTGCCCGCCGATGCCGACTACAAGCTCATGGGCAAGATCATGACCCCCATGGAGCAGGCCGAGCCCGACGAGATGGCCAACCTCTTCGCGTACATCGCCTCCGACGAGGGCCGCTACATGACCGGATCCATCGTCGTTCTCGACGGTGGCATCACCTGCTGACATCTCGACGAGAGGAATCAAGACCATGGGAATCTGCGACGGACGAGTCGTCATCATCACCGGTGCCGGCCGAGGCCTCGGCCGAGCCCACGCCTTGGCGTTCGCCGCCGAGGGAGCCAAGGTCGTCGTCAACGACGTCGGAGCCAGCCTCACCGGCGAGGGCCACGACGAGGGACCGGCGGCCGAGGTGGTGGCCGAGATCCGTGCCGCGGGGGGCGAGGCCATCGTCAACGGCGACGACGTCAGCGACTGGGACGGTGCCGGACGGATGATTCGTCAGGCCATCGACACCTTCGGTGGTCTCGACACCCTGGTGTGCAACGCCGGGATCGTGCGCGACCGCATGATCGTCAACATGTCGGTCGACGAATGGGACGCCGTCATGAGGGTGCACCTGCGCGGAATGTTCTGTCCCGTGCGCCACGCCATCGATCACTGGCGCGCCATGAGCAAGGCCGGCACGCCGGTGGACGCCCGCGTGGTCACCACCTCGTCGGGTGCCGGCTTGTTCGGCAGCGTCTCGCAAGCGAACTACTCCGCGGCCAAGGCGGGCATCGCCACGTTCACCATCGTCGGTGCAGCCGAACTCGGTCGCTACAACATCAAGTTGAACGGCATCGCTCCGTCGGCGCGCAGTCGCATGACCGAGGAAGCCTTCGCCGAGATGATGAAGAAGCCCGAGTCGGGGTTCGACGCCATGGACCCGGCCAACGTCAGCCCGCTCGTGGTGTGGCTCGGTTCGTCACAGTGCGAGATCTCCGGACGAATGTTCGAGATCGCCGGTGGTCAGATCTCGGTGGCCGACGGCTGGCAGCACGGCCACGTCTTCGACAAGGGGGCCCGACTGGAACCCCACGAAGTGGGTTCGATCGTCGCCGATCTGGTGCGCGAGGCCCCCGTCCCCGCGCTGGTCTACGGAGCCTGAGATGAGCGACGACATCCACGCCGCCGACGGGCGCATCATCGGAGCGCGCGCCCAGGCCACGCGGCGCAAGTTGCTCGACGCCACCGCGAAGTTGCTCACCGAGCAAGGCATTCTCGATCTGCGGGTGGTCGACATCTCACGCGAGATCGGCACGTCACCGGCCACCTTCTACCACTACTTCAACGACGTCGATGAGGCCATCCTGGAGTTGGCCAGCGAGGCGACCGAGGACGAGAAGCCCTTGGTCGACCACCTGAAGCCGGGCTGGACCGAGGCCGACGGCCTGCGGCGCGCCGGCGAGTTCGTCGATGCCTACATGACCTTCTGGGACACCCACCACGCCGTGTTGCGCGTGCGCAACCTCAAGGCCGAGGAAGGCGACCGCCACTTCCGAAAGGTGCGCACCGAGGCCAACTTGCTGTTGATGGACTCTCTGCAGGACATGATCCGTGAGGGCGTGGCGGCCGGTCGCCTACCGAAGTCGCTCGATCCGTTCACGACCGCGGCCGCGGTGGTGGCCATGTGCGAACGATTGCTCGGGTATCAACCCGAGATGGCCAAGCGTGGATCGAGCAAGTCGACCATTCGCGACACGTTGGCGACGCTCATTTTCGGCATCATCACCGGCCACGTCTGACGCCGAACCTCACGACTCGATCGTCACAACTCCGGAATGAGGGTCGCCAGTTCGCGGAACTCGTTCATCGTCACCGCGGTCGGATTCGCCGACAGCACCTGAACGCACACGTGATCGGCCCCACCGTCGAGATGCGACTTGATGCGCGCGTGAATGTCGTCGAGCGTTCCCCAGGCCACGATGGCGTCCACCAACTTGTCCGACGGACCGTTGGGAGTCGAGAGGTCCTCGTCACCCCAGCCGAGTCGCCGGAGGTTGTTCGTGTAGTTGGGCAAACCCATGTAGGTCGACATGAAGCCGCGAGCGATGGCGCGGGCTTCGGTGGGGTCGGTACTGAACACCACCGCCTGCTCGGGGGCCAACAATGCGTCGGGGCCCATGGCCGCGCGGGCGATCGACGTGTGCTCGACGGGAACGAAATACGGATGCGCCCCCAGGGTGCGCTCGGCGGCCAACTTCAACATCTTCGGCCCGAGTGCCGCGAGACAACGGGCCGGGGCCTCGGTGGGTCCGGCCGCGAAGAAGAGACTGCGGTCCATCGCGTCGAGGTAGGACACCATGTTCGAGTACGGCTTGCCGTACGACGCACCGTGGAACCCCTCGACCGCGGGCTGATGACTGACGCCGATGCCGAGCAGGAAACGATCGGGGAACGCCTCGGTGAGGGTTTTCTGACCCGCCGCCATGGTCATCGCCGAGCGGGCGTGCAACGACGCGATGCCGGTGGCCATGATCAATTTCTCGGTGGCCGACAACAAGAGTCCGCACGAGGCGAACGGTTCACGACCGACGGCTTCGGGAACCCACACCGCGCCGAAACCCAATTCCTCGATGGCCGCGGCGGCACGTTGCGCCTCTTTCATCGGCTGCATGTCGAGCTGGAAGGTCCACAGACCCAACTTGCCGAGCGAGTTCTTCGTGAGTGTCATGGGGCGAAACTACTCGCCCACCGAGGTCACTCGCTCAACCAGGCATCGATGAGTTTGCGCGCGATGGAGATGCCCGGAGGAATGTTCGGCAGCTCGTCCTTGCGATACCAGTTGGCATCCATGATCTCCGTGGGATCGCACACGATGTCGCCACTGATCCATTGGGCACGGAATCCGAGCATCAGGCTGTGCGGGAACGGCCACGGCTGACTGCCCATGTATCGAACCGATCCGACCTCGACGCCCACTTCCTCGCGCACCTCGCGGATCACCGCACCCTCGAGGGTCTCTCCGGGCTCGACGAAACCGGCCAGACAGCTGTACATCGGCGCGCGGAACTGCACACCGCGAGCCAGCAACGCCTCTTGGTCCGGGCCGGGTTCCCCACGCGTCACCAACGTGATCATCGCGGGAGCGAGTCGCGGAAAGCTCATCAGGTTGCACCGAGGGCACTTCATCGCTCGTTCGTTCGCCGCCATCACCGTGGTCTCGCCGCATCGTCCGCAGAAGCGGTGCGTGCGTGCCCACTCGACCAACTGGACCGCGCGGCCGGCCACCAACCAGTCGTCCTCGCTGGCGCGGCCGAAGAGACTGAACAGGTCGAGTGCGGCACCGTCGGACGGATCGCTTCCGTGGGGAACGTCGACACCCCAACAGGCGTGACCGTCGAGGGTGCCCAAGAAGTGCACCCCGAAGTCCGGATCGGCGGGCTCGTCGTGCACCCAGACCGAGGCGCCCACCACGTGGAAGTAGCGATGCCCGACGGCGTCGTCGGGGGCGATCGCTCCCGGTTCGAATCGGCTGATGCGGGAAATCGACGTCTCGTGGGGAGAGTTCATGTCCCCGACCTTATGATGGCGCCCATGTCGAATCACAGCCCTCGCACCGTTGTCATCGTCGATGCCGTCCGTACCCCCGTCGGCCGCAAGAACGGTGGACTCTCCACTCTGCATCCCTCCGACCTTCTCGGCCTCGTCCAGAAAGCGCTCATCGATCGCACCGGCATCGATCCGTCCGAGATCGAGCAGGTCGTCGGCGGCAACGTCAGCCAGGTCGGTGCGCAGTCGTTCAACATCACCCGCACCGCGTGGTTGTCGGCCGGATTGCCCATGACCACCGCGTGCACCACCGTCGACACCCAGTGCGGTTCCAGCCAGCAGGCCACCGGCCTCGCGGCCTCGCTCATCGCGTCGGGCGTGGTCGACGTCGCCATGGCCTGCGGCGTGGAGTCGATGAGCACCGTTCCGATCGGCAGCAACTCGAACGCGTACACCAAGAACCCCAAGACCAAGGAGTTCGAGTCGCTCGGCAAGGCCGTGAGCAAGAGCTACTTCGAGCACTACGAATTCACCTCGCAGTTCGAGGGTGCCGAGCGCATCGCCGACAAGTGGAACATCACCCGCGCCGACACCGACGCGTTCGGTCTCGAGTCGCAGCAGCGTGCGGCCCGTGCGTGGGCCGAGGATCGTTTCGCCGGCCAGTACATCGTCGTCGACGCCCCCGATCTCGGTGACGACGGCAAGCCCACCGGCACCACCCACCGCGTCGCGCGCGACGAGGGCATCCGCGAGACCACCCTCGAGAAGTTGCAGACGCTCAATCCGGTGGCCCGCGAGAACGGTGTTCACACCGCGGGCAACTCGTCGCAGATCAGCGACGGCGCCGGCGCCGTGCTGATGATGACGCTGGAGAAGGCCAACGAGCTCGGCCTGAAGCCCCGCGCCAAGGTGGTCGACAGCTGTCTCGTGGGCGTGGACCCGGTGCTCATGCTCACCGGCCCCATCGACGCCACGCAGCGGTTGCTGGAGCGCAACAACCTCACGATCGATCAGATCGACACCTTCGAGATCAACGAGGCGTTCGCCTCGGTGGTGTTGGCCTGGGCCAAGGAGCTCGGTGCCGATCTGGCCAAGACCAACCCCAACGGTGGCGCGGTGGCCCTCGGCCACCCGCTCGGAGGCACCGGAGTGATCCTCACCACCAAGGCGCTCTACGAACTCGAGCGCACCGGCGGCAAGTACGGAATCATCTCCATGTGCTGCGGTGGCGGTCTCGGCACCGGCACCCTCATCGAGCGCATCTGATCACGTCGACGCGGACGTCGATCCGCCCACCCCATCGGATGTTCCACCGATCTCGACTCGTGCCGTCGCTCGTCGTGTTGGCGGTTCTCGTGTCGGCGGCGTTTCTGTTCGGCTGTGGTTCGCCAGATGCGGACCTGCCACCCGACGCCAACGCCGTCGTCGAGCGCGTGGTCGACGGTGACACCATCGACGTGACCATCGACGGGCGTGGCGACACCGTCAGGCTCATCGGCATCGACACCCCCGAGACGAAGAAGCCCGACACACCCGTCGAGTGTTACGGCCCCGAGGCGTCGGCCCGACTGGCCGAACTTCTTCCGCCCGGAACTCCCGTCCGTCTCGAACGCGACATCGATTCTCGCGACAAGTTCGGACGGCTCCTGGCCTACGTCCATCGCGAGCCCGACGACCTGTTCGTCAACGCAGTGCTCATCGACGAGGGCCTGGCCCGCCCCTACCCCTACGAACCCAACACCACCTACGCCGACCAGTTCGCCGCGGCCGCCGAGACCGCGCGCACGAACGGCATCGGTTTGTGGTCCGCGTGCCCCGTCGAGCCCTCTCCCTGAGCCGAACCCGACATCGTCGCTCGAGTCGCGCCGGTATCGTGACGACGTGGGCGACACCGCGAGCGACAACCTTGCCGAGCGACTCGGGTACGACGCGAACACCAAGTTGGTGATCATCTCGTGCGACGACCTCGGCTCGTGCCATGCCGCGAACCTCGGCGTCTACTCGGCCATCCGTGACGGCGTCGCGACCTGTGCGTCCGTCATGGTCCCCGCCCCCTGGGCGCGACACGCGGCCACCATGTACGCCGGCGAGGACGTGGGCGTGCACATCACCCTCAACGCCGAACACCCGCTCTATCGCTGGGGACCCATCACCCACGCACCCTCGCTGTTGTCCGGTGACGGCGGTTTCCCCCGCAGCGTCGACGACCTCTGGGAACACGCCGACCCCGCCGAGGTGTTGCGCGAGTGCCGCGCCCAGATCGAACGGGCCATCGCGTGGGGCTTCGACGTGTCCCACCTCGCTCCGCATCTCAGCGTCATCACGTTGCGACCGGAGTTCTT
>JAURHL010000064.1 GCA_030833305.1 Acidimicrobiales bacterium
CGACGACCCCACCTACGACACGCGCGATCGCATCGTGCGCAAGCACGGTTACGCCGACGGTTCAGCCTTCGATGCACCGGGAACGCGACGGGTCACCTTGCGACTGACACCCACGAAGATCACCGGACGCTGAATATGGGGAAATAGACCCACGAATCTGGCGGGATTTCGATCCCAATGAGGGGAAGGGGGTGGTGGGATACCGGGGCGGGGACCGGGACGGGGGCGGTCGTGCCGCCCGGCGGACCGATCGCGCCTTCAGCGGGCCATCCGTCTCGGACGCGGGAAACCCGATGTGCCGAGAACGGGGACTTTCTCCCCACGTTCGTTCGAAAAATTCGTTCATACGAATTAGGCTTCTCGCATGTCACGTCCTCCCGTCACCCTGCGAGCCCTCGCGGTGGCCCGGGGTGACGAACCGGCCGATCTCTTGATCACCGGGGGTCGTGTCTTGTCCCCCGTCACTCGGGAATGGATCACCACCGACTTGGCCATCGCCGACGGTGTGGTCGCCGGATGGGGGCGACGCGACGCCCTCGAAACCGTCGACGTCGCCGGAGCGGCCGTTGTCGCCGGTTTCGTCGATGCCCACATGCATCTCGAGTCGACCAAGTTGTGGATCGACGAATTCGTGAAAGGCGCGCTGCCCTGCGGCACCACCGCGGTGGCCTGCGATCCGCACGAGATAGCGAACGTGTGCGGCCTCGACGGTGTGGCAGCGCTGGCCGGTGCGGCCGAGAGAATGCCTTTCACTTTTGGAATCGCCGCCTCGAGTTGCGTGCCGGCTTCACCATTCGAAAGCGCCGCGGCTGCCTTCTCCGCCGCCGATGTGCGTTACATCATCGATGAATTCCGCGCGATCGGTGTCGGTGAGGTCATGAACTACCCGGCGGTCATCAACGGCGATCCCACGTTTCGTGAGATCATTGCCGCGGCCGGTTGGCGCAGTGTCGACGGACACGCGCCCGGTCTGCGCGGACCCCAACTCGATGCCTATCTCGCCGCCGGAGTCGAGTCCGACCATGAAGCGTTCGCTCCCGACGAGGCCCACGAGAAGCGCCAAAAGGGCATGTGGCTGTTCCTCCGCTACGGCTCGGCGTGTCGAGATCTGGTGGAGCTGCTTCCGACCGTCCTCCATCATGGGACCACTCGCGCCGCCCTGTGCACCGATGATCGCGAGCCCGATCAGATTCGCGCCATCGGGCACATCAACCACTGCATTCGTCTGGCCGTCGAAGCTGGTCTGAGCGACATTGATGCACTCGTTCTGGCGTCCTACAACGCCGCTGATTTTCACAACTTCTTCCATCTCGGACAACTTGCCCCCGGCTACCAAGCCGATCTGGTGGTGTTCGACAAGCTCGAGGGTTACCGGCCGACGGCGGTGTATCAGCGTGGTCGTCTCGTGGCCCGTGACGGCAAGATCATTCCCGGTGTCGTGCCACCGTCACCGGCGCCCGACTTCTTCCGTGACCGCATCAACATGGACCACGTACCCTCGGCCGCCGAGCTCACGATCGAACGACCAGCCTCGGGCCGCGCGATCGCCATCGGCGTGACCGAAGGAACCGTTCGCACGCACCGCGTCGACGTCGATGTCGACGACCCGAACATCGATTTGGCCCGCATCGCCGTGATCGAACGACACAAGAAGACAGGGCGGATCGGACTCGGCTACGTGCACTCTTTCGGTCTGGAACGCGGAGCAATTGCATCGAGTGTGTGTCACGACGCGCACAACATCATGGTGGTTGGATCCCGAGATCGATCCGGTCCCGCCGACATGGAAGTCGCCGTTCGACGCCTGGCCGAATTGGGTGGTGGACAGGTTCTCGTCCACGACGGCCGGGTTCTCGCCGAAGTTCCCCTACCCATCGCCGGGTTGATGAGCGATCAATCCCTCGAGACAGTGGCCGATCAACTCGTCAATATGGAAAGGGTGAGCCACGATTTTGGTATTCGCATCGCCGCACCGTTCATGTTGCTCTCGTTCCTGGGCCTGTCGGTCATACCCGATCTGCGTATCACCGACCACGGCTTGATCGACGTGAATCGTTGGTCGGCCATTCCGGTCGGACTCGAGTAACCGACCTGCGCCCGATCAGCGACGCGCGAGCCGCTCGAGAACGCCGATGAGTTGAGTGATCAACACGGCCACCAACACTGAGGTCGTGGCCACGGTCCAGATCATGCCGTAGTCGAGTCGTCCACGAGATTCGTTGAGCAGATTTCCCAAGCCATTGCCGGTGGCAAGGTACTCCGCGATCATCACACCGAGCAGCGCACGAGGTGCCGCGAGTCGCGCCGCCGTGGCCAACGCCGGCACGGAACTCGGAAGTCCGACATACCGCAACGCGCTGATCCTTCCACCTCCACTCACTCTCACCACATCGACCGCCGCTGGTGAAACAGAGGCGAGTGCCTGACTGATGGTCACGAAGGATGGAAAGAACGTGACCGAAACACACACCACCACGGTGGCCAATACGTCACGACCGAAAATCAGCACGATCAACGGCGTCAGGGCCGGAAGGGGCATGGTCTGAGAGATCAGAGCAAAGGGCAACACACTTCGACCCAGTGTGGGTTTGAGCTGCAAGATCACGGCCAGCAGCAGAGCCGCCAGCAATCCGCACGCCAAGCCCAACAAGGCGAGAGGAAGAGTTTCACGGTAGGCGTCGAACAATCGATCACGAGTCGCTGCCGCCCGCGGATCACTCGTCAGATAGTTCACGACCGCCAACGGCGACTTGGCGACGATCGGCGACATGCCGAGCAGCTTCAACGTGAGAGCCCACAATCCGAGCACGAAACCAGCCGAAAGGAACACCATGCCGATTCGACGCGGCCAAGATCCGGATTCGGAGCGAGCGATCGCCGTGTCGACGGTGGCCGACAAGGACGTTCGGGTCAGACGTTGCGCGATCACCGCGAAGATCGCGTAGGCGAGCGCAGCCACGATCGTCGCCATGAGCCCGATCCCCCACAACCGAGCCGGATTCGCCTGACCCAATGACCCGAGCAAATACGTCCCGAGACCCCACCGACTGCCACCACCGAATTCGACCAACAAGGTGCCGAGCAGAGCGGCCGGCGCCGAGATCTTGAAGGCATTGACGATATGAGGAATCGCCGAACGCACTCGGAGCCACCGGGTGACGGCGTACTCCTCACCGCCTGCCACCCGAACCACGTCGACGAGTCGGGGATCGACCGAGCGCATGCCAACGATCGTCGCCACATACGTCGGGTAGTACACCGCCATTGCCGCCAGCACGATGCGGGGAACGGTTCCCGAGAAGGCGAGCAACAGAACCGGAACGATGGCAATCAGCGGCATGGCGAAGAGCGACACACCCACCCCACGGAACAGCGATTCGGCTGTCCTCCAGCGCGCACTGATCACCCCGACGACGATGGCAACGATGTTGCCGAACACGAAACCGAGGCCAGCCGACTTGAGCGTGACCGAAAGATGCGGGGGGTAATCGGAGCGATCTCCCCAGAATTGTCGCACGATGTCCGACGGCGGAGGCAAGGCGCCGCCGGCGACCAATTCCCATTGCCCGAGCGCTTCCCAGACGGCGACGATGATCGCCACCACGAGGGCACCGCGTGCCACCCGAGCCAGGGTCATCAGCGAGTACTGGCTCCGGAATGCAAAAGATCGGACAAATGATCGGCCAGCGCGTGAAACTCCGGTGTGCGCATCAATTCGGGCTGCCGCGGGCGCTCGAACGGCACGTCGACGATCTCGACGATTCGGCCGGGCCGGGCCGACATCACCGCCACCCGATCGGCGAGGAATGCCGCCTCTTCGATCGAGTGCGTGACGAGCACCGTGGTCGGCCGACGATCCGACCAGATGCGTTGAAGCTCGAGGTTCATGGTTCGACGAAGGATTTCGTCCAGTGCGCCGAATGGCTCGTCGAGCAGGAGCAGGTCGGGTTCGGTCACGAGGGCACGAGCAATAGCTGCTCGTTGACGCATACCGCCCGATAACTGCCCGGGTAGGGCGTTGACGAAAGCCGACAGGCCCACGAGTTCGATCAATTCGGCGATACGTTGCTCGTGGTCACGCACCGACTGACCGGACACCTGCAGGGGCAACGCGACGTTCTTCACGACCGAGCGCCACGGCAACAACGCCGGGTCCTGAAAAGCCACACCCAACCGATTGGCTTTTCGCATCTCACTCGGTGAGCGACCGTCAATCGACAGCGTGCCAGCATTGGGCTCGTCGAGCCCGGCCAAGAGACGCAACAAGGTGGACTTGCCGCATCCCGAGGGTCCGATCAGAGCGATGAACGAGCCAACGGGCGCCGACAGCGACACGTCGCTCAAGGCATGAACGACGTCACCGTCCAACTCGAAGGTGCGCTCCACGTTCCAAACGTGGAGCGCACCTCCATGCGACGAGTCGGCCTGCGACAAATCAGACCTCTTCGAGCAACGTGGTATCGAACATGTCGCGTGAGCCCTTGATACCGATCTCGGCCAGTGCGGCCAAGTTGGCCTCGATCCCTTCTTCGGTCATCGAGAAGAACCCACTCGAGGCCTCCATCAACGACTGCTGAGCCTTGTTGAAGAAGACTTCGTTGGCGATCGTTCGACCGGTTCCCTTGAAGTAGGTCTCTTCGAATTCCGCCGGATACTTGGCCGGATCCTTGAAGTTCTCTTCCCAACCCTGACGGCTCGCCCGCAACCACTTCACGATTTCCGCACGGTTGTTCTTCAACGCATCCTTGGTGACGACGACGGTGTCGTTGTAGATGGTGAAGCCGTAGTCATAGAGCAGGAACGACGTCGCCGCCTCACCTGCTTCTTCGATCGTGTAGGGAACGTTGGTCGTGAAATCGATCGACGCGTCGATCTCGCCTTGCACGAGCGGGGTCGGGTCGTACGCGTAGGGGACGATATTGACGTCGTCCTTGTTCACACCACTCAACTTCAGCATGGCTTCCACCGACAAGGTGTTGGCCGGCGGAACCGCCAGTGTCTTGCCCACCAAATCCTGCGGGGAGTTGATGGGGTTCTTCTTGAGGCTGACGACGCCGATCGGGTTCTTCTGATACTGAGCGCCGATGATCACGAAAGGCGCGCCATCGTTGACGATGGCGTTGATGGTGCTGTCCGGAGTCGTCAACGCCAGCGGAGCCTTGCCCCCGAGGAGACTGCTCTCGGGAATGACGTCGGGGCCACCGGGGAGGTAGTTCAACTTCAGTCCCTGCTCGGTGTAGTAGCCCTTGTCCATGGCGATGAAGTAGCCCATGAACTCGGCGTCGTTGATCCAGGCTGCCTGCATGGTGAAGTCAGTCGTGTTGCCCGAACTGCCCGATTCACTGTCGTCTCCACCGCAGGCGGCGAGGATGGCTGGCAATGTCATGGCGCCGGCTCCGGCGGCTGACATGCGAATCAGCATTTGTCGGCGTGTGTAGTTGGTCATGATTTTCCTTTCAGTTAGAGGGTGGTGGACAACCACCGGTCAGGGTTGTTTTTCTTTCGTGAGGGCCCAAAGTTCCGCAACGACGTCCAATCGTTCGAACTCCGTGCCCGGTACCATCTCCCAATAGACCTGTCCGCGCTGACGAGTCGTTTGGTCGATATGTATGGAGCGGGTGGGCGTGACCACCCAATCGACAGCGACATCATGCCGTTCGGCGGGCATCACCTCGTTGACGAACTGACAGTCGTGGACGACGTCGACCACGACTGATGACTTATCGGTGAGGCCGAGTTCGCTGAGAATCGCCCACTCGAAGTCGAAGTATCCGTGTCCTTTGCCGAAGCGGACACCATTGCTACTCACGGCACTGCCCCCGGTCACCAGGAGAGAGAAGGGGCTACCTCGCCGGAGCTGATCGAGGCTGACCGGCTTCGCATAGCGGTCGAAACCATCGAGGGTGGCGGCATAACGATGATCGGAAGCCGGAATCTTCGAGGAGTCGAGTTCGTAGAAGCCACGCACTATGCCGTAGGTGGTCATGACGAACGAGACACCACGACTGATCAATTTGAAGCGCAGATCCTCGAGACAATTATCGGGCGTGATGAAGACACGCCGATCGCCTCGCTTCGTAAGGGCATCCATCTGGACGACCCGATCGGAACATTCCTCGCTGCCCTCGAAATCACAGATGAAACTGGAGAAGTCCCAATGAAAACGGGAGTCAGGACGTGCGACCTTGGCGAGCTCGGTCCAAATGCGTTCACGGTAGTTCTCTGTGTCGACTCGGCTCACACAATTCTCCTCAAGGATCGGGGTGCCTCGTTGCTCGCCGACCCGGTGGATCCCCAAACGTGGATGACACGACTGTTGGTGGCGATGTAATCGATCAGGCAGTCATGGTCGGCTTCCACGACTTCTTCGACCAGTTGGCACTCATGCACGAGTGCGACAACGGGAACCGCGGTCGACACGAGCCCCAATTGCTCCATCATCGCCCATTCGAGTGCCAGATAGCGCTGGCCCCCTCCGATGTGGCGACCATCCGATGTCGCCGCCGTGGCCCCCGTCACGATCAGGTCGACGTTCCCGAATCGGCGAAGGTCACCCGGGCCGAGGACGACTCCGTATGATTCCATTCCGTCGAGGGATGCGGCGTGACGCAGGTCGGATCGCGACAACACCGATCCGTTCAGATGGATGAACCCGCGGCGCAGTCCGTATGTCGGAACCAGAACATTCTTCCCCGCCGAAAGGGCTTCGTATCGTAGGCGCTCGACACTGTTGTCGGGCGCACAGAAAACTCGTGATGCCGACGTCCACTCTTCCAACGACATGACCCGCCGAGTTGCTTCTTCGGAACCGAAAAAATCGGGAACGAACTCTCGGAGGTCGCGATCGAATCGCGAATCAGGAATCGCCACGTGCTTCAGGCGCTCCCACACCACACGCCGTAAACGCTCTTCTTGTTTCACGAATGTGCCCCGTCCCTGTTCGGCCGACAACAGGCCCTCGCGGACCAGATCGTCGATCGCCCGTCGCAGAGTGCCTCGACTCACTGCGAATATCTCCATCAGTCGGGGTTCGGGGGGAAGCGGCGAGGTGTCGTCAAGGGCCCGGCGGAGCACCATGTCCGTCAATTCGTGGCGGACCCGCGAATACAAAGGTTGGTCTCCCGCTTTTTCGCGACGCGCGTCCACACCGGGAACCTTAGACCAAATTCGTCTGTACGAATACCGACAAAATGTTAAGGGGCCGACCAACAGGGGAGCCACGTCATGGTCCGAATCCACCCCGACCTGCGTCGGTTCCGGAGGCAAGGTCGCAGGGGTCGGGAGTCGCTAAAAGCGGTGGTAGTTCGGTGCTTCGTGGGTGATCGTCACGTCATGCGGGTGGCTTTCCTCGCGCCCGGCAGTTGTGACCCGCATGAACTTGGCTTTGGCGTGCAGGTCGGGCAGGGTGCCCGCACCCACGTACCCCATGCCCGAGCGTAGGCCGCCCACGAGTTGGTAAATCACGTCGGCGAGTGATCCGGCGTAGGCCACACGTCCTTCGATGCCCTCGGGCACCAACTTCCTCGACCCACCGGTGGACGAGACAGAAGATCCCTGCCCCGACCCGTACCGATCGGCGCCGAGTCCTTGCATGGCCCCGAGTGATCCCATGCCGCGGTAACTCTTGTATCGGCGGCCGTCGAAGAGTTCGACCTCACCAGGGGCTTCATCGGTGCCCGCGAGCAAGGAGCCGAGCATCACGGTGCTCGCTCCCCCACCCAATGCCTTCACCACGTCCCCCGAATAGGTGACGCCACCGTCGGCGATGATCGGAACTCCCAACTGGTGCGCACGTCGTGATGTGTGCCAGATGGCCGAGAGTTGAGGCATTCCCGCTCCGGCCACGACGCGGGTGGTGCAGATCGATCCGGCACCGACCCCTACTTTCACGGCGTGAGCACCGGCACGCACCAAGGTCTCGACCCCGTGTTCGTCGATCACATGGCCCGCCACCACCGGCAGCGACCGCCAAGATGCGACGACTCGTTCGATCGTTTTCACCACTCCGAGTGAATGCCCGTGAGCCGTGTCGATCACCACGGCATCCACTCCCACGTTCACCAACGCGTCGACGCGTGCTTCCACGTCGTCGCCCACCCCGATCGCGGCAGCCACGCGCAGGCGTCCAGCGTCGTCACGTGTGGCGAGCGGGAACTCCTGACGTTTCATGATGTCTTTCACTGTGATCAGTCCGCGCAGATGGCCATCAGAGTCGACCAACGGCAGTTTTTCGATGCGGTGTTTCTGCAACAGGGCCTTGGCGTCGTCGAGGGAAATACCGACCGAGGCTGTCACCAGAGGCATCGATGACATGAACTCCGAAACCGGTTTCGCGAAGTCGGCGTCCCGGCAAAAGCGGATGTCACGGTTGGTGAGGATGCCCACCAGCACCCCGGCCGAATCGGTGATGGGTACTCCGGAAAACTTGAAGCGAGCCATCAGGTCTTCGGCTTCTTGCAAGGTGGCGGTCGGATGCAGAGTAACGGGGTCGGTGATCATGCCCGACTGAGAACGTTTCACTTTTTGCACTTCGGCAGCCTGAGCATCGATGGTGAGGTTGCGGTGCACCACACCGATACCTCCGCAGCGGGCCATGGCGATGGCCAAGCGGGCTTCGGTGACTTTGTCCATCGCGGCCGATAGAAGCGGCACGTTCAGGGGGATGGATGGCGTGAACCATGACGTGGTGTCGACCATGTCGGGTAGCACGTCGCTGAACCTCGGCACCAACACCACGTCATCGAAGGTGAGACCTTCGAACCGAGAGAAGAGTTCGGAGTTGTGACCCGGTTCAGCCTCGTCATTGGGTGCCATAGGCCATAGTGCCACACAAAAGTTGGTGGATGCCGATGGCTGGACGAATTGTCAAGAAGAACCGCTCGAGATCCACCATGTACGTGCCGCCGTCATCAACCCGTTCGCCGACGAACGACGCGCTCGAGCGGGGGTCAGTGCGAGGCGGCGGCGGTGCCGGTCACGCCACCGGCGGCGGCCAGACGAGCGTGGGCCTTGCCCAACTCGGCGGCACCCTTGGCGTCGTGCTCGTGGCGCAACTGCTCTTCCAAGCGAGCAACTTCGGCGGCAGCGTGGTTCTTGTCGATCTCGCTGCCCAGCTCGGCGTCGTCGGTGAGGATCGACACCTTGCCGTTGCTCACTTCCACGAACCCACCGTGCACCGCGATGTCGAGCACCGTGCCGTCGGCCAGGTACACGCGCGTGTGATTGGGAATGACCGCGGCCAGGAACGGCGCATGGCCGGCCAGGAACGCCACCTCACCACCACCGAGGGTGCGGGTGATCACCTGGGTCGCCTCACCGGAGAACAACACGCGCTCCGGCGACACGACTTCCACGCGCATCGTGGCGGCTTCGGCCATCAGACGTTCTCCTGCAGCGCCTTCGCCTTGGCCAACACCTGCTCGATGCCGCCGACGTTCAAGAACGCCTGCTCGGGGATGTTGTCCAGATCACCGTTGAGGATGGCCTCGAACGAGTTCACGGTCTCCTCCACCGGCACGAACTCACCGTCGATGCTGGTGAACACCTTGGCCACGAAGAACGGCTGCGACAAGAAGCGCTGGATCTTGCGGGCGCGCGACACGGTCAGACGGTCCTCTTCGGAGAGCTCGTCCAAACCGAGAATGGCGATGATGTCCTGCAGTTCCTTGTAGCGCTGCAGGTTCTCCTGCACGCGACGGGCCACGTTGTAGTGACGCTCACCGACCACCTCGGGGGTGAGGATGGTGGAGGTGGACGCCAACGGGTCCACGGCCGGGTAGATGCCCAGCGCGGCCACTTGACGCGACAACTCGGTGGTGGCGTCGAGGTGGGTGAACGTGGTGAACGGAGCCGGGTCGGTGTAGTCGTCGGCG
>JAURHL010000065.1 GCA_030833305.1 Acidimicrobiales bacterium
CGTCGGCGGCGAAGTCCGAAGCGGCCGCCATGGCCAACATCCCGTCTGGGCGAACGTGCGTGGCCAACTGCGGGTGCCACACCGGCATCGACCAATCGGGATTGGACACGAAGTCGACCATCTGGTGCACGACCGAGTCACCGGTCCACGCCCGTTGTTCACGGGTGGGGCAATCCACGTAGGCGTCGAGCGCGCACAAATCGACGGTACGCAGACCGATGGCGTGGATGGCGTTCAGTGATTCGTCCGAACATTCGAACGACGCCCCCGCCGGACGAGGACGATGTCTGTCGGTCACCGACAATCGAATCCCGACGTCGGTGTTTCCGCCGCTCGGATCCCGAACGGCGACGTTGAAATATCTGGATCCGATGGTGTCGAAAGTGGTGAAGACGTCGTCGACACCACGACACACGTAACGAAAGCCAGCGTGTTGACCGAGAGTGACCAGTCGTCCGCGCGGGTCGACGTGTTCGGACGCGGCCACGTCGATGCGAGTTCCGGCACCGGCACCCTCGACCTCGAGCGTCACCGAGCCGGCCGCGATGCGTCCGAGGTCGAAGCGATGCAGACGAACGGAACCGGACGGATTCGTCTCCGACTCCTGATCGAGCAACACCTGTCGCACCGGGTCCTCGTGCCCCGCGGCTCCGACCACGGTGTCGGTCCCGATGTGTGCGGCCCCGTGACTCGACCCCGCGGGGAACGCCACACGGACCGGGGGACGTAGCGCCCCGAACGGTGAACTCGGTGGCGACCGCCGTCCGTCGGCCCCGGTGTGCAGCGGCGTGATCTCGTATGCCGAGCGCCACGAGGAGTCGTCGAAGCCGGGGTCCGTCCAACCCCGACAATGGGCACGCGCATCGAATGATTCGAGCGGAAGACACGCAACGTCTCCGGGCATCGGAACCGGAGTCCAGGCCTCACCGTTCGACGATTTCCACGACGCGTCACTGACGATCCACTCGTCCCCCACGAGGCATTCGAACACCAACGAGCCCGCGCCCAACGAATACGTCGGCGGAACCGGCACCCACCACGACGTCGACTTCCCGAAATGTCGGGCCACGACGGCCAGAGTGTTGACACCGGGAGACAAACATGAGCCGATGTCGACGAAGTCGTATCGCGCGCTGCGCGGCTCGTTGCGAACCGGACCCCGCGCGACCTCGGTGCCGTTCACGAAGAGGATGTAGCGACCATCGACCCAAACGCGTGCCGGGGCGTTGGTGGGTGGGCTCGACAAGGTGAACTCCCGACGAAACAGAACGATACGGTCCGTTGGATCCGCGAGTGCTGTTCGCGTGGACGTCTCCATGGTCAACTTCGGCCGTCCGTGCCAGATCCATTTCGCCTGCCACTCGTTCGAAAATGGAACGGGATGCTCGAGTCTCATCCGACGTGCCTCCGTGCATCGCACATGGCGCGAACCTAGCACCGGTGTGCCAGAGTGAGATCGTGCTGGAATGCGTCGTGAACGTCAGCGAGGGGCGCGATCACAAACTGTTGTCCGCTTTCGATGCGGCGTGCGGGGGAGACCTACTCGATCGCCACACGGATCGCGATCACCACCGCAGTGTGTTCACGCTCGTCGGTGAGGATTCGGTCCGAGCCCTCACCACATTGGCCGTCGAACGACTGAATCTGAACGATCACGAGGGTGCACACCCCCGTCTCGGAGTGATCGACGTGGTGCCGTTCGTTCCACTGCTCGACTCGTCGTTCGATGATGCGATTCGGGCCCGCGACGAGTTCGCGCACTGGCTCGCCCGAACCCACGGCGTACCGAGTTTCCTCTACGGACCCGAACGCACGCTGCCCGAGATTCGTCGCCACGCCTGGACGTCCTTGTCCCCCGACACCGGACCCCATGATCCGCATCCGACGGCGGGTGCGGTGTCCGTCGGAGTGCGCGACCAGTTGGTCGCCTACAACTGTTGGCTGGAAACGGGGACGTCGCTCGACAGCGCCCGCGAGATCGCTCGCCGTGTTCGACAACCGGGCATACGCGCGCTCGGATTGGCCGTGAACGATCGCGTGCAGGTGAGCATGAACCTGATCTCACCGTTCGTCATCGGTCCGGCCGACGCGGTTCGCGCCGTCGACGACGTGTGTCGCGAAGTGGGCTGCGTCATCGAACACAACGAATTGGTCGGACTGCTGAGTGAACGCGTGCTCCGAGACATTCCACGGAGCAAGTGGCGGTGGCTCGACGTGTCCGAAGAACGGACGATCGAGCACCGATTGGCAAGACGCGGGTGATCAGGCGGTGACGGTGCGTCGCGTGGCTTGCGCACGCTGACGGCGCAGGCGACGGCGCTCGCGCTCGGAGAGTCCGCCCCAGATACCGAATTTCTCGCCATTGACGAGGGCGTATTCCAAGCAATCCATGCGCACGACACAGCCGCGGCACACTTCCTTGGCCTCGCGGGTGGAGGCGCCTCGCTCCGGGAAGAACAAATCGGGGTCGACCCCCAAACAGTTGGCCTGGTCCTGCCAGTTCGCGTCGTTCGTCATCTCGTCCATGGGGCTGCCTCGCCGTCCCGGCCCGGGGGCCGTCTGGGATGTCCGGGTCCGCAACCGTGCAGGGCCCGAGACACCCGTGTAACTACATGGGTGTCATTCTCACTCATGAACCCCCCCGAGCGCAAGACGGTATTTCGCAAAAGCCCAGCCAGTGGGCGTGTCGCGGTCCGAGTCGACGTGCGTGACTAGCCAGTGGGAGTTCAATCGAGACGCAAGTACGGGTTCCACGGTGACGAGCCGGAGCGAACGTCGCGGCGTCCTTCGCCGGGCCGAATGCCCGCCTCTCCCCGCTCCAACGCCCGACAAGCCGCAGCCCGATTGTTGTCGTACACCGCCCGGTCCGAATCGGCCGCCGGGTCCACCCATACCGCTGTGAGCAGGACAAATGGGACCGTGTCGTGCTCGGATGGAAAGCGCCGAGCCATGTATTCGGTCACTCCATGCGCCACGCCAGCCTGAGCCGCACCCCAGGTGAGTTCACCATGACGGTCGTTCACGATGGCGGCCTTGTTGACGAATAGCGTCGCCGGGGCGACGGGTACATCGGGCTTCCAGACCACCAGGAACGGCACGTGCCCGGCCGACGGAGTGGCCAACGCGGTTGCGAAAGCGGTCCCCACCGGACCGAGTCGATGGCCGAAAACGGTATTGATGTGTGCGCAGTTGACCCCATCACCCACGAACGATTCACCAACCTCGTACACCGCATTGCTCGGGGTGTTCATGAATCGATGCCTCTCATCGATGTCCCGGAGGGCAGTCGTCCGTAACGCGAGAGCTTCAACGTCTCTGACGAGTCCGTACCCGGCTCGGTGTCGTACGCGAGCAACGCCACGTAACGCGGCCGCGGTCCGTGAATCTCGGTGACCCGGTGCATGCTCCAACGACCGTTGAACAGCATCAAGGTTCCCGGCGTCATCGGTTCGGTGCGCACCAGATCCGGGCGTGCGCCATTCAGCACGCCGGTCACGTCCGAGTAACACTCGTCCTTCGCCGACCGGATCTGCTTGGCGTTCTCGAAATCTCCGCCACTTTCCGAGGATTGGATGGCGATCGACACGACGAAGTCGGTCATGTCGAAGTGCCACCCCAGACGATCACCGTCACGCATGATCGCCAGGTTCAAGGCACCCAACGGATCGGCGTACCGATGCAGGACATCGAGACCCAGACAGCGACGCACGAAATCGAGAAGAGAGTCGGACTCGTACAAGCGACGCAACGAGCTGTCGGCCGGGAACAAGTCGTAAGCCACCACCTCCACCGAACTGGCCGACACCGTTCGTCGGGGATGACCCTCGGGGAATGACTCGTCGATCGGGGCGAGATACGGCGAGGCGGTGGTCGACGATCGGTGGGCCTCCGGCGCCAACTGGTCGCATTCACGCCGCAAAACCTGGACGGCGTCGTCTCCGAGGAACCCCGGAAGCACGCACACGCCGTCGCGTCGGAACCGTTCGTGGTGTTCCGATGTCGAGGCGTCGTCGAACAGGTCGTAGCGACCCGAGTCGATGAGACTGTCCACGAGCACGCTCCCAGCGTAACGGTCTCGCCTACGCTCCTTTCATGCCCATCCATCTGCGCGCCGAACCCGGTGACTACGCCCCCGCCGTTCTGTGTCCCGGTGACCCTCGCCGGGCCACTTACATCGCCAACACGTTCTTCGATCCGGGATTCCGCATGGTGAACGAGGAGCGCGGGATGCTGGGGTACACCGGCACGTACAAGGGTCGCCCGATCAGCGTGCAGACCACCGGCATGGGCGCTCCCAGCGCCGGCATCGTGTTCGAGGAACTGGCGATGCTCGGGGCCGAGCGTCTGATTCGCGTCGGCACGTGTGGCGGTCTGCAACCGCATCTGCGCATGGCCGACACGGTGATCGCGGTGGCGGCGTCACCCGACGATCGCACGCCCACGCGTTACGCCGGTATGGAAGGCTTCGCCCCGTCGGCCACGTATTCGTTGGTCGAATTGGCGGCCACGATGAGCAAGGCCGTGAGTGACCGTGTGTTCGTCGGCTCCATCGTCACCAGCGGACTCTTCTACGACCCGGATCCGAACACCTTCGGAACGTGGCGCAAACTCGGCCACCTCGGCGTCGAGATGGAGGCCGCGATGATGTACACGATCGCGGCCGTCAAGGGCATCGAAGCGTTGGCGATGATGACGGTGAGCGACGTCATCGACCCCGACGCCGGCAACGTGGAGCGCATCTCCGACGAGGAACTGAAGCGTGGCGTCGATCAGATGATGCGCATCGCCTGTGACGTCGCCGTCTCCTGAGAGACGTTGGGGCGACGATCAGATGAGACCGAGATCGCGCACGGCCTGACGCTCCTCGGCCAATTCGGCCGTTGAAGCGTCGATCTTGCCCCGGCTGAAATCGTCGATGTCGAGCCCTTGCACGATCTCGTACGTGCCGTCCTTGCACACGCACGGGAACGACGAGATCAGTCCTTCGGGCACGCCGTAACTTCCATCGCTGGGAATGGCCATGCTCACCCAGTCACCGGGATCGGTGCCGAGGTGCCACGAGCGGATGTGATCGACCGCGGCGTTGGCCGCCGACGCCGCCGACGACAAACCGCGAGCCTCGATAATGGCCGCACCGCGCTTGGCTACGGTGGGGATGAACGTTCCTTCGACCCACGCGTGATCGTCGACGGTCTGATACGCGTTCTTGCCATCAACTGCACAGTGGAACAGGTCTGGATATTGACTAGCCGAGTGGTTGCCCCAGATGGTCATTTTCTTCACAGAAGTAACCGGACGACCAACTTTTTGCGCCAGCTGACTCACGGCGCGATTGTGATCGAGGCGCGTCATCGCGGTGAATCGACCCGCGTCGAGACCCTTGGCGTTCTGCTGGGCGATGAGCGCGTTGGTGTTGGCCGGGTTGCCCACCACGAGCACCTTCACGTCCTTCTTGGCGCTACGAGCGAGAGCCTCGCCCTGCGGCTTGAAGATGCCGCCGTTGGCGCTGAGCAGATCGGCGCGCTCCATGCCGGCCTTACGGGGCATCGCACCCACCAACAGGGCGACGTCGATGTCGCCGAACGCCACGTTGGCGTCGTCGGTGCACACGACACCGTCGAGAAGTGGGAACGCGCAGTCGTCGAGTTCCATCTTCACACCCTCGAGGGCCTTGAGGGCCGGGGTGATTTCCAGCAACTGCAGGATCACCGGGGTGTCGGGGCCGAGCATGGCGCCGGAGGCGATACGGAAGAGGAGGCTGTAACCGATCTGACCGGCGGCACCGGTCACTGCAACGCGTACGGGGGTAGTCATGCCCGACAGGCTAGGACAATTCACCAATCCGACGGCAGTTCGCGACCCATGGCTTTCCAGATTTCGGCGGCGTAGAAACGCATGCCGTCCCGGTCCAGGTGGATTCGATCAGCCGCGAAACACTCACCGGTGCAAAGTTCGGACACCAACTGCCAGTCCAGAACGGTCACGTTGGGATGTGTGTCGGTCAGGGCGCGGATCTTGGCGTTGTTGGCCGCGGTCCAGTCCCGGTTGGCCGTCAGGGTCAGCACGATCACCTTGGGGATTTCACTGGTGGCCTCCATCAGGAAGTCGAAAGTCTCCTGACTCACGGGGCCGTTGGTACCCAGGTGAACGACCGCCACGTTGACGGTGACGCCGAGATCCTCCAGTTGTTGGAAGATCTCGGCACCCATGCGGGCCTGACGATCCTGCTGGGCATCCACCACGATGCCCAGTTCGGCCAACGACGGCGCCGCGCCCTTCATCACCGAGTCCCCGATGGCGAACACGTCGTAACGAGGTGGGGCCGCGGTGGTCACCGGGGCGATGGAACCCGTCGGTTGCGAGTCGGGCGAGGACGTCGTCGTCTCCAAATCCGCGAGGACATCGGTGACCGATCCCTCCGCCTGGTCCAGGCTGGCCTGCACGTCGTTCTGCTTCAGATCGGCCGTCATCAGGCTCACGCCGGCGAACAGTGGCAACACGACCGAAGCCGACACGATGGCGCCGAACGAGCCCCGGCGACGTAATGCGCCCGGACCACCGCGCAACAGCGCGCCCATGGACTCACGAAGACGTCGCTCGCGAATGGGCAACTCGATGTAGCGATACGAGAACTCGGTGATGGCGATCGTGACGAGCATCGCCCCCACGAATTCATGGGGTTTCAACGCGATCCCGGTCTCATGCCGCAATGCTTGGAAGACCGGCCAATGGAACAGGTAGAGCCCGTACGATCGCTCGCCGATCACCCGGAAAACGGGGTTTCCCAACACGCGACCGGCGAGGGCCCGCTTGTGGGCCACCGCGGCGATCACCATCAGCGAACCGACACCCGTCAGGAACAAACCGCCACGAAAAAGCCACGGATCCGCGAGGTCGCCGACATCGACCGCCGAGTACACGATGTGCACCTTCCACGACAACACCCCCACGATTCCGAGGCCGATGATCGCCACCGGATCGAGCAGGGGTCCCTTGCTCTTCATGGGTCCACGCAGCAGCGCGTAGGGTCGCCATACCAACGCCAATGCCGACCCGAGAAGCAAGCCCATCGCTCGCGTGGGGGTGGAGAGGTACAGCGCATCGACCCGACTCACGCAACGACCGGCGATCTCCCAATACGCACCGGGAGTCGCCGCGCAATCTGCACCGATCGGAGAAGTCGGCATGAGAGCCGCCATGACCGCCGCGATGACCGCGGCAATGCCCACGAACCACATGGCGACCCGCGGAAGTCGATCGTGTCCCCGACGAAGCACGAGCAACATCACCAGTGGCCACACGAGGTAGAACTGCTCCTCGACCGCGAGCGACCACAAATGACGCAACGGAGCGAAGTCGTTGACCGCGGTGTAACCCGCACCGGTCCATACCTGGAACCAATTGGATCCGTACACGACCCCCGCGAGGACATCGCCACGCAACTTGCCCAAGGCGTCGCGCTCGAAGAACGCGGTCCAGAAGATCAGCAGCACCAGCATGGTGAAGAGTGCCGGCAACAAGCGCCGCGCGCGCCGCACCCAGAATTGGCGCAACTCGATGGCGCCGGATCGCTCGGACTCGGCCACCAGCAACAAGGTGATGAGATAACCACTGATGACGAAGAAAACTTCGACACCCAGATAGCCGCCGGGCAACCACGCCGGATTGGCGTGATAGATGATGACGGCGATGACGGCCAGGGCCCGCAGACCGTCGAGTCCGGGCAGATAAGGAACCCGACTGATCTGGGACGAACGCGAGGTCTCGGAAGTCGACGACATCAGACCTCAAGTCTGCCGTGAATCAGAGTTGCATCGCCTTCACTTCGCAGAACTCCTCCAGACCGAACTTGCCCGCTTCGCGTCCGAGACCACTCTGCTTGTAGCCGCCGAAGGGGGCCGCCGGATTGAACGAACCACCGTTAACTTCCACCTGACCGGCCTTCAGACGGCGGGCCACCTGCTTGGCGTGCTCGGGCGTGGCGCTCCAGACGCCGGCGGCGAGCCCGTACACCGTGTCGTTCGCGATGCGGATGGCCTCGTCCTCGTCGTCGTACGGAATGATGGACAACACGGGTCCGAAGATCTCCTCGCGAGCGATGGTCATGTCCGGGGTGACGTTGGAGAAGATGGTGGGCCGCACGAAGAAGCCCGCCGACAAACCCTCGGGGCTGTCGGTTCCGCCGGTCACCAGCGTGGCACCCTCGTCGATGCCCGTCTGGATGAAGCCACGAACACGCTCGCGTTGAACCGCCGACACCAACGGTCCGAGGCGCGTGGCCGGATCGAACGGGTCACCCACGGTGAACTTGGCCGCGGTGGCCGCGGCGATCTGCTCGGCCTGCGCCAGGCGAGCTCGGGGCACCAACATGCGGGTCAACGCGGTGCAGGTCTGACCGGAGTTGGAGAAGCACTTGCCCACACCGGCCGCCACGGCCTTGGTGAAGCCCTCGTCGTCGAGGTCGTCGAGAATGACGTTCGGACTCTTGCCTCCCAACTCGAGCGACACCTTCTTCACGTTCTGCGCGGCGACCTCGGCCACGCGCTTACCGGCGCGCGTCGAACCGGTGAAGCTGACCATGTCCACGTCGGGATGGGCGGCGATGGCCTCACCGACCACGGGGCCCACACCGGTGACCAAGTTGAACACCCCGGCGGGCAGACCGGCGTCGTGAACGATCTCGGCGAGGATGAACGCGTTGATCGGTGCGACCTCGGAGGGCTTGACCACGACGGTGTTGCCGGCGGCCAGTGCGGGTGCGACCTTCAGTGCGATCTGGTGCAACGGGTAGTTCCACGGCGAAATACATCCGACGACGCCGAAGGGTTCGCGCACGACGAGCGAGTTGCCGATCTGCTCCTCGAACTCGTACGTCGACAACAGGCCGGCGGTGATGGCGAAGTTGCCCTTGGGCAAACCGACCTGGATCATGGTGGACAGTCCGACCGGCATGCCCACCTCCCGAGCGACCGCTTCGGCGATCTCCTGCGTGCGCGCTTCGAGGCCCGCGTGGATCTTCATCAGGTATTCGGCACGCTTCTCCTTGGGGAGGGCGCTCCATCCCTCGAACGCCGCGCGCGCCGCCGCCACGGCCTTGTCGACATCGCCCACCGTTCCATCGGGGATCGTGGCGATGATCTCTTCGGTCGCCGAGTTGGTGACTTCGAGAACGCCCGTGCCTTCGGAGGGAACCCAAGCGCCGTTGATGTAAATCTTGTCGTACGTGTGCATGCGCCCACGCTAGGGCGACGACGGTCCGGAGTTCTCAGCGAGCCGACGACAAGCCGAGATTCGCGTGAATCTCCTTGGTCGCGATACCACGATTCATGGTGTAGAAGTGCAGACCGGGTGCCCCCGCATCGAGGAGGTCGCGACTCAACTCGGTGGCCGCCTCCACGCCGACCCGACGCACGTCGTCGGGGTCGTCCACGCCGTCCAGGCGATCGGCCAACCACGTCGGAAATGCCGCCCCCGACATGCGGGCCATGGTGACGATCTGGGACTTGTTGGTCACCGGCATGATTCCCGGCAACACCGGTTTGGCCACTCCGAGTTCGTGCAGTTCCTCGCACAGCCGCACATAGACCTCGACGTCGAAGAAGAACTGCGTGATCGCCCGGCTCGCGCCGGCATCCTGCTTGCGCTTCAGCACCTCGATGTCGAACGCCGCGCTCGGCGCCTCGGGGTGCTTCTCCGGATAGGCGGCCACCGAGATGTCGAAGTCCCCGACCGTCTTCAGCC
>JAURHL010000066.1 GCA_030833305.1 Acidimicrobiales bacterium
TACGCTCCCCTTTCCCTCATGGACGTGGCCGAAGAGCTGCAACCCTGGTGCGAAGCGGGCTGGTGCCAGCCGGATGGCGTCTACTCGGCCAAGAACGAGAGCCTGGAAGTTCTTACCCTGCGTCTGGTCGAGGATGCCGGCCACGAACTGCGCACGCCCCTGACCAGTTTGCGAACGAATCTGGACGTGCTGAAGCGGCATCCGGCGATGGACGATGCGATGCGCACGCAGATACTGGCCGACATCGATCGCGACACGGCGGAGTTGTCGAGCCTCGTGGAGGAAGTGGTCGCCGTCGCCGCCGATCGACACACCACCGAACTTCCCGAACCGGTGCGACTGGCCGACGCCGTCGAGCGCGTCGCGGACAAGGCCCGTCGTCGCACCACGCGTCACGTCGTGGTGACGTCCGACGACTCGGTCGCGATGGTGAGACCGGCACTCCTCGAACGGGCGATCTCCAATCTTGTCGACAATGCACTGAAGTTCGACGTTTCCGACGCTCCGGTCGAGGTGACCGTGCATCGAGGCACGATCACCGTGGCCGATCGTGGTCCCGGGATTCCCGTGGCCGATCTCGCTCATGTGTTCGATCGATTCCACCGTTCGGTGGAGGCGCGCACGATGCCCGGCTCGGGATTGGGACTGTCGATCGTGGCCGAGGTGGCCGCGACGCACGACGGCACCGTGTTCGCCCGTAATCGCACCGGTGGCGGCGCCGAGGTGGGATTGACCCTGCCAAATGTCGGGTGAATCCCCTGCTCAGGGGGATGTTCGTTCCGCGGTCGCCGATTCTCACCTCGTTCTCACCTGACTCGGCTTTGCTTCTCACCTGGGAAGCGCAATCTGACGGCACACAGGTGAACCGCACCTGACGCACAAAGGAGCACACGACATGGACACACCGAAGTACACGACGAAGAAGTTGGCCATCATCGGCGTCACCGCCGGACTGGTCGCCGGCGCCGGCGCCGGATTGTTGATGAACCTGCCCGGTGGCGCCAGCGCCAAGTCCCCGGTGGCCGTCTCGGCGACGGGTACCGAAAGCGACACTGCGACCGATGCCCCGGCGTCGTCGATCGGTGGAGAGGCCGGAGAGGTCGAGGGTGAACATCACGGCGGCCGTCACGGCGACGGACACGGCGGACGTCACGGAGACCCGGCCGAGCGCGAAGCCAAGCTTCGTGAGGTGCTGCAGGGGCTCGTGGACGATGGCACGCTCGACGCTTCCGAAGTCGACGCCGTCGTGACCGCGTTGACGACCCGTCCCGCGACACCGCCGGCCGATGATGGCACCCGCCCCGCACCGGGCGAGCGCCTCGCCGCTCGTCTGCAGTCGTTGGTGGACGACGGCACGCTCACCACTTCACAGCGTGATGCGGTGGTGACGGCCCTCGAGGCCGCCCGTCCCGATCACGGCGGAGGTCATGGTGGACGTCACGGTGGCCTGCGCGGCGAGATGCTCGACGTGGCCGCCACCGCCATCGGTGTCACCGCCGACGAGTTGAAGACCGAGATCCAAGCGGGCAAGACCATCGCCGAGGTGGCGGTGGAGAACGGCAAGACCGCTCAGGATGTCATCGATGCTCTGGTCGCCACCGCGAGTGCCGATCTGACCCAGCGCATCACCGACATGGTGAACGGGGTGCATCCCGGGGAGACGGACTCGTCGGTCGCCCCGGCCGAGGGCGCCTGACCCTCCACATTTCCCGAGACGAATGGACCCGGCTTCGGCCGGGTCCATTCGCGTTTCGGCACCGTTTCCGCGGTCTCTCCGACACCCCCGATCTAGGCTGGGTCACCCATGACCGGACCCGAGCGCCTCTTCGACGACGACGACCTGTTCGGCGACGAACCGCCGGTCCGCGAGGCCCCCGACGACCTCGATGACGAGTCGTCCGACGAAGGCGTCGAAGGCGGATACGAGCCGGCACCGTTCGCCGCTCGTGCGCCCCGCAACATCACGCCGATCTCGCTCGACGGTCTGAACCCCGACCAGCGCGAGGCCGCCGAGCACGTGAACGGCCCGTTGTTGGTGGTGGCCGGGGCCGGTTCGGGCAAGACGCGGGTTCTCACGCACCGCATCGCCAACCTCATCTCGCGTCACGACGTGCACCCGATGAGCATCCTGGCCATCACCTTCACCAACAAGGCCGCCGGCGAGATGAAGCACCGGGTGCAGAGTCTCATCGGTCCGGTGGCCAAGTCCATGTGGGTCTCCACCTTCCACTCCGCGTGCGTGCGCATCCTGCGGGTCCACGCCGAGCGTTTGGGCTACCCCAAGAACTTCAGCATCTACGACCAGGCCGACGCCCAACGACTCACCGGGTACGTCATCCGCGACCTGGGACTGGATCAGAAGCGTTTCACCCCCCGCAACGTTCACGCCGTCATCTCGAACTGGAAGAACGAGTTGTGGTCGCCGGCCGACGCGGCCGAGCGGGCCGCGCACATTTTCGATCGCAAGCACGCCGACGTGTACCGCGAGTACCAGGAGCGTCTGGTGAAGGCCGGCGCCATGGACTTCGACGACCTGCTCGTCAACATCGTGCGCCTCTTCCGTCTGAATCCCGACGTGCTGGCCATGTACCAGGATCGCTTCAAGTACATCCTCGTCGACGAGTACCAGGACACGAACGTGGCCCAGAACGAGATCGTTCTGATGCTCGGCGCTCGTCATCACAACGTCTGCGTGGTGGGCGACACGGACCAGAGCATCTACAAGTTCCGCGGGGCCGACTTCCGCAACATCGCCCAGTTCGAGGACGCGTTCCCCGACGTGTCGGTGGTGGTCCTCGAACAGAACTACCGCAGTACCCAGACCATTCTCGACGCGGCCAACGCGGTCATCGCGCGCAACTTCGGTCGCAAACCCAAGGCGCTCTGGACCGAAGCCGGTGCCGGTGAGCCGATCGTGCGGTTCCATGCCAACGACGAAGGTGACGAGGCGGCCTTCGTCGCGCGCACCATGAGTTCGTTGCGGGGCACCGGTCGCACCTGGGGCGAAATGGCGGTTTTCTATCGCACCAATCCGCAGAGTCGCGTGGTGGAGGAAATCCTGATGCGATTCGGCGTTCCGTACAAGGTGGTCGGTGGAACGCGCTTCTACGACCGTCGCGAGGTGAAAGATGCGGTCGCCTATCTGCGCGTCGTCACCAACCCGGTCGACGAAGTCAGTGTCAAGCGCGTGCTCAACGTTCCCAAGCGCGGAATCGGCGAGACCAGTGTCAACCGTCTCGACGCCTTCGCCAAGGACGAGGGCATCTCGTTCTTCGACGCCTTGCGACGAGCGGGCGAGGCCGGGGTGTCGGGCGCGGCCAAGCGGGGTATCGAGAGCTTCGTCACCTTGATCGAAGCCGTGTCGGCCGACGAGGACCGCAGTCCCGGTCACCTGCTCGAACGGGTTCTCGACGAGTCCGGATACGTGCAGGAGTTCGAGAACGACGACAGCGTCGAAGCGGCCGGTCGGCTCGACAACATCGGCGAACTGATCTCGTCGGCCAAGGAGTTCGCGGTGGTGGACGAATTCCTCGAACAGGTGTCGCTGGTGTCCGACGCCGACGAGTTGGACGACGACGACAAGGCCGTGCTCATGACCATTCATGCCGCCAAGGGCTTGGAGTTCCCGATCGTCTTCATCGTCGGGGCCGAAGAGGGGCTGTTTCCGCACAACCGTGCGCTCACCGATCCCGACGAACTGGAAGAAGAACGACGGTTGGCCTACGTGGGAATCACGCGCGCGCAGGAACGTTTGTTCATCTCGCACGCCTGGAGTCGTCAACAGTTCGGCACCACCCAGTACAACCCGCCGTCACGGTTCCTCGACGACATACCGGCCGAGTTGATCAACGACGAGGGAAACGTGGGGACCCGCTCGTCGACCCGTCTCACCCGCGAGGAGAACTGGACCGCTCGCGGCAAGGTCACCTCGTCGTTCGATCCCGATGACGAATTCCGGGAGCGTCAGGTGGATGCCGCCATGTCCGCTGGACGAGTACGACCGGCGGAGCAATCGAATGCGCACGACATCGGATTGAGGGTGGGTGACACGGTCGAGCACGCCGTGTTCGGAGAGGGCGTCATCATCGACGTCACCGGAACTGGTGACAAGACCGAGGCCGTCATCAACTTCCGTGATCGGGGACGCAAGCACCTGCTTCTGGCCTGGGCGCCGCTCAAGAAAGTGTGAGCCGGCCCGATCCGCGTGGTTGAATCGGGGGTATGAAAGCAGCGCTGCTCGTGGAGAGCCTCACCGGGAACACCTGGAAAGCCGCCGAGATGATCGCCGGACATCTTCAGCAGGAAGGCTGGTCCATCACCGGACTTTCGCCGCTACGCCAACCCGATCACGGTGCGTTGCAGGCGGCCGATCTGGTCATCGTCGGCACCTGGGTGCACGGTGCGTTCATCATCGGCCAGGCCCCGTGGGGTATCGGTGCCATCAACGCGTTGCCGGCCATCGGCGGCAAGAAGGCGGCGACGTTCTGCACCTTCGCATTGAACCCGGGCAAGACCTTGGGGGCCATGGAGAAGTCGGTGGCCGGGTTGGGCGCCGATGTCGTCGGCGGATTGGCGTTGCATCGTTCGAAGCTGGCGGCCCACACCGAGGAGTTCGCCGCTCGTCTGGTGTCGGCCCTGGTGTGACCGTGCGTTCGTTGACCGTCGCCGCCGTTCAGATGGCGATGGTCGATGGTGACGTGGCGCGCAACGTGGCCACGGCCGAGCGTTTGGTGCGCGACGCGGCCGGTCGTGGCGCGCGACTGATTCTGATCCCCGAGTTGTTCGAAGACCGCTACTTCTGCGAGGACCAGCGCGCCGAACATCTGGCCAAGGCTCGACCGCTCGCCGGTCATCCGACCGTCGAGCACTTCGCCGCCGTGGCCCGTGAGTTGAGCGTGGTGCTTCCGATCAGCTTCTACGAGCGCGCGGGTAATGAACTCTTCAACTCGTGTGCCATCGTCGACGCCGACGGCACCGTGCTCGGGGTGTACCGCAAGAGCCACATCCCCGACGGACCGGGCTACAGCGAGAAGTACTACTTCCGGCCCGGCGACACCGGTTTTCGGGTGTGGGACACCGCGGTCGGTCGCATCGGCATCGGCATCTGTTGGGATCAATGGTTTCCCGAGGTCGCGCGGGCGTTGTCGCTCGCCGGTGCCGAGGTCATCTTGTATCCGACGGCCATCGGAAGCGAACCGACCGAACCGACATGGGATTCCGCGCCCCATTGGCAGCGCGTCATGCAAGGTCACGCCGGCGCGAACCTCGTTCCGGTGGTGGCCGCCAATCGGGTGGGTGTCGAGGTGGGCTCGCGCTTCACCCTCGAGTTCTACGGGTCGTCGTTCATCGCGGACCGACCGGCGACAAGATCGTCGAAGCCGACCGCTCCAGTGAGACCGTGTTGACGGCCACCTTCGATCTCGACGAGGTCGCGAGTCTTCGTCGCTCGTGGGGCGTGTTCCGCGATCGTCGCGTCGATCTGTACTGACCGGTCAGACCGGAGCGTCCACTCCGCGTCGCTCGACGGTGGTGGGCAAATGGTCCCACATGTCGGCGATGAGATCGTCGCGAAGGGCCCGACGTGACGGATCGTCCCAGAGGTTGTGTCGCTGCAGGGGATCGTCGGCGAGGTTGTACAACTCGCCCTCGGTGCCGTCGTGCACGGTGCCCGGAAGGCAGGTGGTGGCGATCCAACCGTCGCGGCAGATGGTGCGCATGTGCAGGATCTTGCCGAACAACACGCTGTCCCATTCGGTGAGCACACGCTCGTGTCCGAACGCACGAACCTCGTCCTCGTTGGTCGGTAGTCGCGGGGCTTCGGCGTAGTCCGGTGCGGGAAGTCCGGCGATGTGACAGAACGTGGAAGCCAAGGACACGTGGCCGACCGGCGCGTCGATGCTGGCGGGGGCGATGCCCGCCGAAGGAGCGGGCTTCCAGATGAGCGGAATGCGCATCAACGAATCCACGTGATAGGGACCCTTGAACAACAGGCCGAAGTCGCCTTGCAGTTCGCCGTGGTCGGTGGAATAGAGGATGTCGGTGTCGTTCGCCCAACCACGTCGTTCGACATGGGCGATCACGCGGCCGATGGCCTCGTCGATGAGTTCGTTCTCGATGTGGGTGAGCGCGTTCACTTCGCGCACCTGATCGTCGGTGAGGGTGTTGGGCACCCAGCGCGCCGGAGCTTCGTAGTTGGAATAGAACTCGCCGTCGTACCACTTGCGCCAATGACGGGGCTTGGCGTCGAGGATGGCCTCGCGCTCCGCGCGGTCGACCGGGTAACCCTCGGGGAGGTCGAGGTCACGCCAGTTCACCCGGTGTCGTTCCGATGACGGCGGATCCCACGGATGATGTGGGTCGGGGAAACTGACCCAGCAGAACCAGTCGGCGTCGGGGTCGAGCGAGTCCAGCCAGGAGATGGCGCGATCGGCCACCCAGTCGGTGTGGTACCACTCGCGCGGGATCGCGTTGTCGTGCACCTGGGGTCCACCGGTGTCGCCACCACCGGCGGCGTTCACCTGCAATTCCATGTCGAGTACCCGGTAGTACATGGCCACTGCCTCGGGGTGATTCTTCATCAGCCATTGGGCGTAATGGAACGTGCCCATGCCGCCGTGCGACGCGGACTCCATGTGGTCGAACCCGCGATGGAGGTGACCACCATGGAGCATGGAGAACTCGCCGCTGATCGCCAGTTTGTTCTCGGTGTAGCGCAGGAACGGGTCCATGAACGGCTCGAAGTGCGCCTTGCCGATGAGGGCGGTCTTGTAACCGGCGTCGTGGAGAGTCGCGGCCACGCTTGGCGCGTCGATGGGCAAGGGGACGCCGTTCATCCACACGCCGTGGGACGCCACGTGTTGTCCGGTGACCATCGTCGAGCGTGATGGCATGCAGACGACGCTTTGCGGGTGGGCGCGGCGGTAGTTGATGCCCCCGTTGGCCAGTCCGTCGATGTTGGGCGTGCGAGCCACCGAGCCACCGTTGCAGCCGAGTCCGTCGTAACGCTGTTGGTCGGTGGTGAAGAACAGGATCTTGCGGCCCATCAGCGGACGCCCTTCTGATCGGGGAAGATGTCGTGGAGTCGGTCGAGTCCGGCACCGGCACCGCCGGCGATGATGAGGGCCATCACCTCGGGGTCCAGGTCGGTGGAGTACACGACGAGGCAGCGATCGTGACCGTCGGGGATGACGTCGACGGTGCCGAGGTGCTTCTTGATGATCGGGTTGTTGACGATCGAGTACTGGAAACGTCGCAGGTCGTGGTCGAGGGTGACGATGTCCTCCTCGAATCGCAGGCCGCCGGCGAGGTCGATCCAGCGTTTGTCGCCCTTCACCTCGCAACCGACGATGGGGAACCATTCGTGGAGGCGTGCCGGATCACCGACCAGCGACCACACGGCGTCGGCGGACGCGTCGATGAAGGTGTGGCGGCGAACGGTGCCCATTGGTGCGACTCTACCGAGATGAGGTAGTTGCAGTCCATACGCCACAATTTCTCGGTCGGAGGTCGGGCGCGGTTGTGGTAAGACAGTCGACGACCGGGGGGTCGGGGAATGGCAGTCGGGGGACCGCGTTGAAGTCGAGTGTGTGGCGTGGTGTCGGCCCCGATGCTTGGCGCTCAGTGGGTCCGGGTTCTTGGCGCACCGTGGGTCCGAGTGTCTGGCGAACTTTTGGGCCGCTGTCGCCGGCGATCGCCTTGGTGGTCGTTCAGTTGGTGTTCTTCGGACTTCCCGCGGGCGCCTGGGTGCGCGGGGTCGTGCTCGGACTGCTCACCGCCTTGTTGGCCGTCGGCATGGCCCTCGTGTACCGCGCCAATCGGGTGATCAACTTCGCCCAGGCCGACCTGGGATACGTGCCGGCCGCACTGTCGGTCGGACTGATCGTCTTCAACGGTCTGCCCTACCTCCTCGGGCTGACCGTCGGCCTCGTGTCGTCGATCGTCTTGGGCGCCATCGTCGAGCTGGCCATCGTGCGGCGCTTCGTGCGATCACCACGTCTGGTCCTCACGGTGGCCACCATCGGCATCACCCAGTTGTTGTCGGTGCTCGCGCTCTCCATGCCGAAGCTGTGGGACGAAACGGCCGCGTCGGAGCGGGTTCCCGCACCCCTGGACTGGAAGCTCACGATCGGAACTTTCATTCTCAATGCGAACGATCTGATCGCGTTGATCGTCGCGCCCGTCGCGATGATCGCCGTGGGCCTGTTCCTGTCGCGCACGCGCATCGGAACCGCGGTGCGCGCCGCCGCCGAGCGAAGCGACCGTGCGGCCCTGCTCGGAATCCCGGTCGGCTGGCTGTCCACCGTCGTGTGGATGATCGCCGCGGCGCTGTCGTTCATGGCGCTCTTTCTCCGCGCCGGCATCCTCGGCTTGCCCATCGGTGCCGCCGGATCGGTCTCGGGTCTGATCCTGGCTCTCAGTGCGCTCGTGATCGGCCGTCTCCGACACCTGCCCACCATCGCCGTGGCGGCGGTGGCGTTGGGTGTTCTCGAATACGGCATCATGTGGAACGCGGACAGCCCCTTGCTGGTCGCACCGTTCGTCGGCGTGGCCGTGATGGTCGCGTTGTTGATGCAACGCAAAGGAACCACGCGTCTCGATCAGGACACCACCGCCTCGTGGCGTCTGGCCGATGAGGTACGAGAACTTCCCCTTCATCTGGCTCGGTTGCCGCTCGTCCGACTGATGCGTTGGGGAACGTTCGCGGCCATCGGTGCCTTCCTGGTGGTGGCTCCGATGATCCTGCGCACCGATCAGATCATCAAGATCACCGCGGTCTTCGTGTACGCGATCATCGGACTGTCGCTCGTCGTGCTGACCGGGTGGGCCGGGCAGATCTCGCTCGGTCAGGTCGGCTTCGTGGCCATTGGTGCGGCGGTGAGTGCCAAGTGCACCACCACGTGGGATGTCGACATGATTCTCGCGGTGTTCATCGCGGCCGTCGCCGGGGGCGTGGCGGCATTCATCGTCGGTGTTCCGGCCCTTCGACTTCGTGGCTTGTACCTCGCGGTGGTCACCCTCATCTTCGCGGTCAGCGTCACCGAGTGGCTGTTGAACGACCGGTTCTTCGACTGGATCCCGAACGAACGGGTGAAACGCCTGCCGCTGCTCGGTCGGCTCGACATCGACACCCCGGTTCGCTTCTACACCTACACCCTCGTGATCCTGGCGATCGTGGTGCTGGCGGTACGTGGTATCCGGCGTAGTCGTACCGGTCGGGCGATCCTGGCTCTGCGTGACAACGAGAAAGGCGCCCAGTCCTATGCGGTGCCGGTGTTGCGCGTGAAGCTGGCAGCGTTCACCATCTCGGGCGCCGTGGCCGGAACCGCCGGTGCTCTGTACGCCCAGTTGAACTACAGCTTCGACGTCACCAGTTACAACGTCGGTCGTTCGGTGGAGGTCTTCACCGCCTCGATCGTGGGGGGTCTCGGCTCGTTGTTCGGGGCCGTGCTGGGAGCGGCATACCTGCGTGGCATGGAGTGGTTCGTCACCGCCGACGAATGGAGATTCCTGTCCACGGCCGCCGGTGTGTTGTTCGTCCTTCTGGCATTGCCCGGTGGTCTCGGCGCGTTGGTCGTTCGGATTCGTGACGAACTTGTGCGTCGCATCGAAGCCCGCGCCGGTCGGGGAGGGGATCGCTCATGAGCAACGAGCGCTCATTGTGGCGGAGCATCCGTCAT
>JAURHL010000067.1 GCA_030833305.1 Acidimicrobiales bacterium
AATGCGAAGAGTCCGGTCCACTCCGTCGAGGGTGCGGTGCGTCTCCCCTTCACGGGCGAGGCGGATGTCGAATGACGAGACGACCGAGTGGTCGTACGCGTGGTTCGGCTGGTTCGTTTCCAGCATCACGTAGTTGGACACGTCGACCACGTTGTTGATGGATCGCATGCCAGCGGCGGCCAGACGACTGGCCATCCAGTCGGGCGACGACGTGACGCGCACTCCGCTGATGACGATGGTGGTGAAGCGCGGGCAACGATCGCCGGCCACGATCTCGACCGGTGCCGATTTCAGCGTCCCCGTGGCCTTGATCGAACCGTCGGACGCCGAGAACGGCACCCCGAACCGCGCGGCCAGGTCGCGGGCCACCCCGACGTGTCCGTAGGCGTCGGGGCGATTGCGCAACACGTCGAGGTCGTACACCACTTCCTCGGCCAGCCCGAGGGCCTTGCCGTACGGAACACCCACCGGCGTGTCCGGGTCCAGGATGAGGATGCCACCGTGATCGTCACCGAGACCGAGTTCGCGGGCCGAGCAACACATGCCCTCGCTGGGGATGCCGACGATGGGCTTGGTTTCGATGGCCCGACCGTCGGGCATGGTGGTGCCGGGAGTGGCCCACGGGATGATGTCGCCGGGCTGCATGTTGAACGCACCGCACCACACGTGATGCTCGGTGCCGTCTCCGCAGTCGAGAAAGACGCGATGCACCTTGGCCGCGTCGGGATGGCGCTCGGTCTTGATGACTCGGGCGGTGATGACCCCGGCCACGGTGGCGCCGACACGGTCGACGCTCTCGCAGGCCAGTCCGATGTCACTGAGTGTTTCCGCGATGGCGTCGACGTCGTCGGGCAGCGACTTGGCGAGGTCGAGGAGCCAGGAGTGGACGATCTTCATGGTCGGTCCTCAGAACTGCTCGATGAATCGAATGTCGTTGGTGTACATCTCGCGAACGTCGCCCACACCGTGACGTTCCTTGGCCATGCGATCGATGCCGAAGCCGAAGGCGAAACCACTCCACTCCTCGGGGTCGAGGCCGCCCGCTCGCAACACGTTGGGGTGCACCATGCCGCAACCGCCCAACTCCAGCCACGATCCGTCGGGAGTGCGGATGTCGAACTCGGCACTCGGTTCGGTGAAGGGGAAATAGCTGGGGCGCAGACGACTGCCGAAGCCCTCGCCGAAGAACGCCTTGGTGAAGGCGTCGATGGTGCCGGCCAGATCGGCCAAGGTGATGCCCTTGTCGATGACCAGACCCTCGATCTGATGGAACACCGCCAGGTGCGTGGCGTCGGTGGTCTCGTTGCGGAAGACGCGACCCGGCATGATCATGTAGATCGGTGGCTTCACCGTTTGCATGACGCGGATCTGCACCGGCGAGGTGTGCGTGCGCAACACGGTGCTGCCCGTCGCACCGTGATCGACGTAGAAGGTGTCGTGCATGCTGCGCGCCGGGTGCGACGGCGGCATGTTGAGCGCCTCGAAGTTGTACCAGTCGGTCTCCACCTCGGGACCCTCGGCCACCTGGAAACCCAGACCGACGAACACGTCCTCGAGCCGTTGCCACGCCTGGGTGACGATGTGCGGGCGACCCCGACCCGGCGCGACGAAGTGTTCGGTGAGGTCGAGGGCCTCGGCGGCCAGTTGCACGTCGCGTTCGGCGCGGGCGACGACGGCGATGCGCGCGTCGAGCGCGGAGCGCACCGCGGTCATGGCCTCGTTGACTGCCTGCCCCGCCGACTTCTTCTCCTCGACGGTGGCCAACTTTCCGAGTCCGGCCTTCACGTCGGCCAGAGCGCTCTTCTTGCCCAACAGTTCGGTGTCGAGAGCTCGCAGTTCGTCGACCGTGGAGGCCGCGGCGATGCGGGCCTCGGCGGCGGAACGAGCGGCGTCGATTGCTTCGATCATGACCCGACAACCGTACCGCAGCGCGCCCCGTCGGCCACGGAGCAATTCCGACACGAATCCCGCATGGTCAGGACCCGGACCGCCGTTGACGCGCCACCTCGAAACACAGCACCGTGCACGCCATGGCCACGTTCAGACTCTCGGATCGTCCGGCGTGCGCGATGGTGATCCACTCGTCGACGTCGGCGTCGTCGGACAGTCCGTGCGCCTCGTTGCCGAGCACGACGGCGACCCGACGCCGAAGATCGGTGTCGGTGTGCGAGGCCCCACGATGCGACGACGTCCCCAATCGAACGATGCCCGCGAGACCCACTTCGTCGAGGTTCGTGTCCTCGACCACCGGCACACGGAACACCGCGCCCGCCGAGGCCCGCACCACCTTGGGATTCGAGGGATCGACGGTGCCCGGGGTGAGCACCACGCAGTCGGCCCCGGCGGCCTCGGCCGAACGCAACATCGTGCCCAGGTTCCCCGGATCGGCGACGCCGTCGGCCACCACCACGAATCCGGCGGTGTCCAGAATCTCGCGACCGGCGAACGCACGCTCGACGACGGCCAGCACGGGTTGGGGGGTCTCGGTGGTGGCGATCTTGTCCATCACCCCGGGCGCCAGATGCCGAACCGCACCCGCGCCGGAGACGGGATCCGCGCCGGGGGCCACGAATTGTTCGATCACGTGCCAGCCGGCGTCGACGGCCTCGGACACCAGCACGGCGCCTTCCACGATGAAGGCACCCTCCTCGGAACGCGAAGTGCGGCGCCCCGCGAGGCGCCGCACCCGTTGAACCGCTGGATTGCTGAGAACCAGTTCGTGGTTCAGATGAACTCGCTCAGGCGAGCGCCGCCTTGGCCGCCTCACAGAGACGACCGAACGCGGCGAGGTCGGTGACGGCCAGATCGGCGAGGATCTTGCGGTCGACTTCGATGCCGGCGGCGTTGAGGCCGGCGATGAAGCGGCTGTAGCTGATGTCGTTCAGACGGCAGGCCGCGTTGATGCGCTGGATCCAGAGACGACGGAACTCGCCCTTCTTGGCGCGACGGTCGCGGAACGCGTACTGACCGGACTTCATCACCTGCTCGTTGGCGGCGCGGACGGAACGGCTCTTGTTGCCGTAGTAACCCTTGGCGCGCTCGAGAACCTGACGGCGGCTCTTCTTGGCATTCACTGCACGCTTGACTCTTGCCATGACTCTTCTCTTTCTTTCCTTGATCCTGTGTGAGTAACCGGTCGATCAGCGCTCGGCGAGCAGGCGCTTGATCTTCTTCTCGTCGCCGGAGTGGACGTCGACCATGCCGTCGAGACGACGGGTACGGGTGGACGGCTTCTTCTCGAAGAGGTGCTGACGGTTCTGCTGCAGGCGGCGCAGCTTGCCGGTGCCGGTCTTGCGGAAACGCTTGGCGGCGGTCTTGCTGGTCTTCATCTTGGGCATTGCTCTGATCCTTTTCTTTCGACGCGGGGCGTCCGGATGTGGTGAATCACTCGGGAGCCACGGGTTCGGCTGCGACGGCCTCTCCGGACTCCTCTTTCTTCTTGACGGGCTTCTTGTCGGGAACGAGCACCATCGTCATGCTGCGACCTTCGAGTCGGGCCTGTGTCTCCACTTTGCCGACCGCGGCGATCGCCTCGATGACCTCGTCCAGAATCTTGCTTCCGAGCTCGGGGTGAGCCATTTCGCGTCCGCGGAACTGGAGCGTCACCTTGACCTTGTGGCCGTCGGCGAGGAACTCCTGGACGTGTCGCACCTTGGTGTCGAAGTCACCCTTTCCGATCTTGGGTCGGAACTTGACTTCCTTGACCGTGATGTGGGCCGTCTTCTTGCGCGCTTCGCGCGCACGTTGCGACTCCTCATAACGGAACTTGCCGTAGTCCATGATGCGGCACACCGGTGGCGTGGCCATGGGGGCCACTTCGACCAAGTCGAGGTCGAGCTCCCGGGCCAGGGCCAAGGCGTCGGGGACAGCCTTGATCCCCAACTGGGATCCATCGGGACCGATCACCCTCACTTCCTTGGCGCGGATGCGCTCGTTGTAGCGAGGTTCGTTCGTCGGCGGTGCTATGGCTGTTCACTCCTGTGCAATGGGCTGACCTCCCATGGTGTGTGGATACATGACGACGCGACGTCATCACGGTCAGCACCGCACGTGGCAGTGACATTCTCGCAGTGACCCGAACGCACGGTGCCGGCGAACCGGTGGTGGTCGGGTGGGAGCAACGCCCCACTTCGCCTCAGTTGTGACCGCTAGGGTAACCGCTCCGACCAGCAAAAACCTCCGATGGACCCCCGATGACCGACAATTCCGCCCCCGACCACTCCGGTATCGACGACCCGGACATCGACGCCGCCGCCGAGGTTCTGGCCGAGGCCCGCCAGCGCCTGGCCGAGGCGCCCGCCGACCTGGTGGTGTCCAACCACGCCATGGGTCTGTACGAACTGGCCGCCATTCACCTGACCGCCGCTCCCCCGAATCTGGTCGAGGCGGCTCTGGCCATCGACGCCCTCGGCTGTCTGGTGGACGGCCTGGGCGAACGACTGGGCGAGAACCACGAGGTGCTGCGCGACGCCCTGGAGAACATCCGGCTGGCTGTCGTGCAGGTGAAGAACACGCTGTAGCCGGCGCTCAGCCCCCACCGCGAAGACCGCGAACCACCCGACCGTCACGACACGCCACGCCCTCGGCCGCCAGAAGCCGCGCCTGCTCGACCTCGTGTCCGGGCACCAACCGCCCCGAGGCGTTCACCACCCGCCACCACGGCAGGTCGAGATCGTCGGACCACTGCGACAGAACACGACCCACCAATCGGGACTGACGGGGATGCCCGGCGTCGCGGGCCACGTCTCCGTAGGTCACCACGGTTCCCTCGGGGACGGACAGCAACACCGCGACGAGGTCGTGGAATCGTCGGTCGTCAGACGGGGGTGACGGCGGCGGCTTCTTCACGACCGAACTTCGTGACGACACGGAACGACACCCGGGCGCCCACGGCGATGTCGCGCGAACCGTCGGCGATCTCGGCGCAGTGGAACATGTACTCGGCACCGTCGTCGGCGCGCACCCGACCCAGTCCGACGTGGGCGTCGAATTCGACGACCGTGCCCACGATCAGGCCACGATCTTCGAGATCGGGATCTCGAGCAGGTCGGATGCCCCGGCGTCGATCAGCGCGGGGATGAGCGTGTTGATGGAACGCTTCTCGACCACGCTCTCGACGGCGAACCCGCCGCCGGCCAGTTCGCTGATGGTGGGCGACTTCGCCGACGGAAGAACGGCCAACACCTTCTGCAGGTCGTCGGCACCCACGTTCAACTTCACCAGCACCTTGCCGCGCGCGTCGAGCGTTCCGAGCAGCAGGGTCATCAACTGGTTCATCGCGTGACGCTTGGCCGGGTCGGCGTGCGACGCCTTGTTCACCACCATCTCGGTGTAGCTGACGAGCATGGTGTCGATGACGCGAAGTCCCGCGGCCCGCAGGGCACGACCGGTCTCGGTGATGTCGACGATGCAGTCGGCGATGTCGGGGATCTTGGCCTCGGACGCGCCGTACGACAGTCGCACGTCGGCCTGGATGCCGCGCTCGGCGAAGTAGCGACGCGTGAGCGACGGGTACTCGGTGCTGACCCGCACGCCCTGGGGCAGATCGGACACGCTCTGGGCCGGACTGTCGCCGGCCACGGCCACCACCACCTTCACCGGATCGCTGGTGGCCTTGGAGTACTTCAGTTCGCCGAGACTCTCGACGGAACTCTCGGTCTCCTCCACCCAATCACGACCGGTGATGCCGATGTCGAAGAGGCCCTCGGCGACGTACTGCGGGATCTCCTGCGGTCGCAGGATGCGCACCTCGCTGATACGGGGGTCGTCGATGGTGGCCTTGTAGTCCACGCTGGACGAGCGCTTGATCGGAAGGTCGGCCGCCTCGAACAACTCGAAGGTGGCCTTCTCGAGGGAGCCTTTGGGGAGGACGAGGCGCAACACGCCCCTGACGCTACCGGTGCGACCCGACCCGATGGCCGTGAATTGAGGCGTCAGTGGGACGTCGGTCGGTCGTCGAGCAGACGCAACGCGTGCGGCAACACGTCGATGACGGCTTCGATCTGCTCCACGCAGCCCTTGGGTGATCCGGGCGTGTTGCAGATGATCGCCGAACCGCGGATGCCCACCACCCCGCGCGAGAGTCGGCCGAGCGGACTGACGAGTCGCATGGCCTCGGCCAGACCCGGGGCCTCGCGCTCGATCACGCGTCGGGTCCCCTCGGGCGTCTGATCGCGGGGCGCGAAGCCCGTTCCGCCGGTGGTGACCACCACGCCGGCGAAGTCGGCGCAGAGTCGTTCCAACGCGGCGGCCACGTTGTCGTCGCCGTCGGCGGTGAGGGCCCGCTCGACCACCGTGAAGCCGTGGCGTTCGAGGCAGGCCGCCAAACCGGCGCCCGAGGTGTCCTCGCGGGTGCCGTGCACCACTCCGTCACTGACCGTGAGCACCTTGGCCAGGAGCGGACCGTCGTTGGTGTTGCCCGTCGCGCTCATCATGATCCTCCGCGACGACGGTAACGGATGACGACCATGCCGTCGGTGTCGGCGTGGTGCGGCAACACGCGGTGGCCGTGCCCGAACACGCGCCAATCCGGCCCGAGTGCGGGAAGGAGATCGTCTCCGTCGCGGTCGACCACGTCGAAACCTTCGGGAACGACGTGACCGGTCGACTCGGCCGCGGTGATGGTGCACACGCTGTACACCAACACGCCACCGGGACGCACCAGTGGGGCACTGGCCGACAACACACGGTGTTGAATACCCACGAGATCACGAACATCGTCCTCGGTGATGCGCCAACGCGCGTCGGCGCGACGACGCAAGGCCCCGAGCCCGGAGCACGGTGCGTCCACCAACACCCGGTCGAAGGAGGCCGCGGAGAACGCCGGTGTCGTGGCGTCGCAAGCCACCACCGGCAATCGCTGTCCGAGACGCTCGGCGTTCTTGGCCACCAATCCGGCGCGCGACGGTTGCCGGTCGGCGCCGATCACCCGCGCACCGGTGGCCGCCAGTGCGGTGGCCTTGCCGCCGGGACCGGCGCACACGTCGAGCACGATCTCGCCCGGACGGGCCCCGACCGCGGACGCGACCCACTGCGACGACTCGTCCTGCACGTAGCCGTCGTCACGGGTGGTGACCGAGGCCGCCTGGTTCATCCGCTCCAGCGCGTCGGTGGCCTCGTCGCCGCATTCGTCGGCGAACACCCGCGCGATCCAGTCGGGGTAACTCAACCGCGTCGCGTCACCACTCCACACCATGGGCTTGGTGGACACCTTGCGCAACACCGCGTTGACGAATCCGCTGGTCTTGCGCGAGGCCAGGTCGACGGTGGCCGACACGGCGGCGTGCGGCGCCACCTTGGCGAACTGCAATTGGTAGGCACCGAGGCGCAACAAGGTGCGCGTGGCGTCATCGGGCTCGCTCATGACGAAGCGATCGACCAGGGCGTCACAGGCGCGACGCATGCGCGTGGTGCCGTAGACGAGTTCGGTGACGAAACGACGATCCATGTCGGACAACGACGAGCGCGACAACATCGCCGGCAACACGAGGTTGGCATAGGCGCCCTCGTGATCGATGCGCATGAGGGCCGCGTAGGCGACCGAGCGAGCGGACTCACCCATCGCCGAGCACCTCACCCGACGTCAACTGGGCACCGTTGGCCCACGCACCGGCGTCCATGCGGTTCTTGCCCTCGGCCTGAACGGTCCGCAGAACGAGGACTCCGTCGGCGGTGCCCACCAACACGTGGCCGTCCACGGTGCTGATCGCACCGCGATCGAGGGAACCGATTTCCGACGACGATGGGCGCACGTCGGCCGCATGGATCTTGAGACGTCGTCCCCGATGCGTGGTCCATGCGCCTCCGAGTCGGATGAGTCGCGAGATGGTCGCGGCGTCGCGCGACCAATCGATGCGCAACTCACCGGGCTCGATCTTGACGGCGTGAGTGGGTTCGCCCTCCTGCGGGACGGGCACGCTCAAGCCGTCACGAAGTTGTCGCAACAACAACGCGGTGCCGTCGGCGATGAGACGCGCGCGGATGTCTTCGGCCGTGGTGCGCTCGTCGATCGGCATGCGCGCCGTCGCCAACACTCCCCCGGTGTCGAGGCCCTCTTCCACCTGCATGATGCACACGCCGGTCTCGGTGTCGCCGGCCAGCAAGGCCCGTTCGATCGGCGCCGCACCGCGCCAGCGCGGGAGCAGCGACACGTGGATGTTCACCATGGGCAACTCGCGCAACACGTGCGGTTTGACGAGGGCACCGTACGCGACGACCACACCCAGGTCGACGGGTTCGCGACGATGCAGGTCGAGCAACTCGTCGACGGCGTGACCCACCGTCAGCCCCAATCGCCGAGCGCACTCCTTGACGGGACTGGGCATCAGGTCCGAGCCGCGTCCCCGACGTTTGTCGGCGCGGGTGACCACGTGGGCCACCTCGATGCCGTCGTTCACCAGGGCCTCCAAAACCGGTACCGCCAGCGCCGGGGTGCCCAGAAATGCGACCCGACGCACCGGCCCGGTGGGCAGGGGCGCCAGTGCGGTCATTCGGCCTTCAGCCGCTTGGGTGCGCTCAGCCCCGCGGCCTGCTCGGTGAGCTTCTTGTACTCCGCCATGGCGGCCTTGCGTTGCTCGGGCTGCATGCGGTCGAACATGAGCACACCGTTCAGGTGGTCGAGCTCGTGCTGGAACAGTCGGGCCTCGAGTTCGTCGGCCTCGATGGCCACCTCGTTGCCGTTCATGTCGATGCCCTTCATGAGGACCGTCTTGGGTCGGGTCATCTCGACGTACAAGCCGGGGATGCTGAGGCACCCCTCGTCGTAGACCCACTCGCCGTCGGATTCCACGATGACCGGGTTCAGAACCACCATCGGCTCGTCGTCCATGTCCCACACGAAGATCTGGCGCTGGATACCCACCTGCGGGGCCGCCAGACCGATTCCGGAGTCGCTGTCGTAGAGGGTGTCGAACATCTCGTCGACGATTCGCACGATCTTCGCGTCGATGTCGGTCACCGGCAGAGCCTGCGAGGCGAGCACGGGATCTCCGAATGTCCGGATCTGGTAGGTCATGCGTGACAGGCTACCGATGCCATGACTTCCGACCCCGACCACCCGAACCAGCACTACTTCAGCGAGGAACCCGAGGTGGAGTCGGCGCGCAAGCGCATCGAGGTCACCCTTCCCGACGGTTCGTTCGAGATGGAAACCGACACCGGCGTCTTCTCGCACGGTCGCGTGGATGCCGGCACGAAATTCCTCCTGCTCGAGGCTCCCGAGTTGCCCGAACGAGGAGACCTGCTCGACCTCGGTTGCGGAGCCGGGGTGATCGCGTTGACGATGGCGCGACGTCGACCGGAGTGTCGCGTGTGGGCCGTCGACGTGAACGCCCGCGCCCGACGACTGACGAGCGACAACGCCGCAACCCTCGGATTGCGCAACGTGACCGTGGCCGCGCCGGAGGAGGTGCCCGACGACGTTTCGTTCGCGGCGATGTGGAGCAATCCCCCCATCAAGGTGGGCAAGAGCGAACTTCACGACATGATGCGCCGCTGGTTGCCTCGTCTTTCGCCGGACGGTGTCGGGGTTCTGGTGGTGAACAAGAACCTGGGGAGCGATTCGTTGCAGAAGTGGTTGACCGAGCAGGGTCACCCCACCAAACGTCTGGCGTCGCG
>JAURHL010000068.1 GCA_030833305.1 Acidimicrobiales bacterium
GGGCCGGATCACGTGGGGAACGTATTGGACCTGGGACGCCCGCCTCACCACCACGGCCTTTTTGTTCGTCACGTACGTGGGGTATCTCGCGGTGCGCGGACTGGGTGGCTCGCATCACCAACGTGCCCGCCGTAGTGCGGTGCTGGCACTCCTGGCCGTGCTCGAGATCCCCTTGGTGCACTTCTCGGTCCGACTCTGGAACACGCTCCATCAAGAGGCCAGCGTCGCCGGTCGGGGCACCGACGTCACCATGGACGGACTGATGTTGTTCAGTCTCTTCTTGGGCGTCATCGTCTTCACCCTCATGTACGTCTGGTTGGTCCTGCACCGTCAACGTGCGTTGGCCCTGCAGGACATGGTCGAGGACTCCGGACTCGACGCCGCGCTGGCGGCGCGTCGAGCCGAGGCGGTGGTCTGATGGACGACCTCGGCTTCATCCTCGGCAGTTACGTCGTGACGTTCGGGTCGATCTCGTTGTACGTGGCTTCGGTGGTGCGACGTTCCCGTCGTGCCGGTCGCGATGTCCCGCGCGAACAAAGGCCCTGGACGTGACCGACGATCCGCAGCGCATCGGTTCGTCCGACGATGCCGAAGCCGACATCGATCTCAGCCCACGGGCGACGTCCCCGGTTCCGTCGCGCAAGCGCCGGCCGTGGGGTGCGATCGCGGTCTTGGTGGTGGTCGTGGGTGCCGGCTTCGTGGTGATCACCAAGTTCCTCACCTCCGCGGTCGACTACTACTGCAACGTCGACGAAATCGGGCAGAAGGACGGCTGCGACGCCGGCCGACGCCTGCGCGTGCAGGGCGTGGTCGACGCGGGATCGGTGGCCGACGACGGCACCGTCACGGTGTTCGACGTGTCGTTCAACGGCGAGACCATTCCCGTTCGCTACGAAGGTGACCCGGGCGGCATCTTCAAGGAGTGCATCCCGGTGGTGGTTCACGGCGTGTTGAAGGACGGCACCTTCCTCGGTGATCGCATCGAAGTGAAGCATTCCAACGAGTACGAAGCGGAGAACCCCGATCGGGTGGACGAGCCGGAGGACGGCGAGTGCTCGCAGTCAGCCTGAACGCCGCCGTCGGACGCGGGGCGATCCTTCTCGGTGTTCTCACCTGCATCGCCGGGATCGCCATCACGATCGCCGGTGTGCGTCGCCACGATCACAAGGCGTTGAAGTCGTCGATCCGTTATGCCTACGTGGTGTTCTTCGCCGCCCTCGTGGCGTTCCTCGTGATGGAACGCGCGTTGATCACCCGTGACTTCTCGTTGTTGTACGTGCAAGAGCACGGCTCGCGCGACACGCCGTTCCTGTACAACGTCACCACGCTGTGGAGCGCCCTCGAGGGCTCGATCTTGTTGTGGATCCTGGTGCTCGCGGGTTTCATCGCCGCCGTGGCCCGCAAGTTCCGTGCGCGCGTGGGCGACGAACTACTGGCCTGGGCCATGGTGTTCATGTTCGCCGTGGGCCTCTTCTTCTTCCTGCTGGCGTTCGGGCCGGCCAATCCGTTCGTCACCGGTCCGGTCGGTGTCACCGATGGCCCCGGACCCAACCCGTTGCTGCAGAACCACATCCTCGTGTTGTTCCATCCGCCGATCCTCTACATCGGCTACGTCGGCTTCACCGTGCCGTTCGCGTTCGCCATGGCGGCGTTGGTGACGGGCCGCGTGGGCGAGGGTTGGTTGCTCGAGACGCGGCGTTGGACCTTGTACTCGTGGGGCTTTCTCACCGTCGGAATCATCCTGGGCAGCTGGTGGAGTTACGAGGTGCTCGGTTGGGGTGGCGTCTGGGTGTGGGACCCGGTGGAGAACGCCAGTTTCCTTCCGTGGCTCACCGGCACCGCGTATCTGCACTCGGTCTTGGTGCAGGAACGCCGTGGCATGTTGCGGGTCTGGAACCTGTCGTTGGTGGTGGCCACGTTCAGCCTCACGATCCTGGGCACCTTCCTCACGCGTTCCGGCGTGATCAACAGCGTGCACGCGTTCAGCGAGGGCAGCGTGGGTCCGTGGCTGCTGGCTTTCTTCGCCATCGTGGTTCTGTCGTCGGTGATCCTCATCGGTTGGCGTGGCGAACGACTCCGTTCACCGGGATCCATCGACTCCCCGTTCAGTCGCGAGGGAGCGTTCCTGGCCAACAACGTCGTCTTCAGCATCTTCGCGTTCGTCGTGCTGTTGGGCACCGTCTTCCCGCTCGTCGTCGAGGTGCTCGATGATCGACGGTTGGTGGTGGGCTCGCCGTTCTTCGACCGCATGACCAAACCGATCGGCCTGACCCTGCTCTTCCTGATGGCCGTGGCCCCGGTGCTGCCGTGGCGCAAGGCCAGTCAGGAAGTGTTGCGCGATCGACTGTTCTGGCCGGCGGTCTGTGGTGTCGGTGCGCTGGTCTTCGCCGTCGCCACGGGATCGGGTGGCTGGGCCCCGTTGTCGGCGTTCGCCCTGGGGGGATTCGCCGCCGGTGCCGCCTTGCGTCAGGTGGCGTTGGCGACCCGTCGTCAGGGTTGGCGGGGCTTCGTGGGTCGGGCCAACGGCGGCATGATCGTTCACCTCGGCGTGATCGTGATCTCGGTCGCGCTGGCCGCTTCGGGTGGGTTCACCCGTAGCCAGGAGTTCGTGATGAAGGTCGGTGACCGGGTGGAGTTCTCCGGTCACTCGTTCACTTTCGAGGGTCTGTCGGTCGAGAGCGACGACGTGAAGGCGTCGGTCAAGGCCGCCGTGCGGATCGACGACGGTCCCGTCTACGAACCCCGACGCAGCAAGTACGTCAAGCAAGGCATGGACATCGGAACACCGAGCGTGAAAACCGGCGCCCGCCACGACATCTATCTCACTCTCGAGGGAACGGTGCGTCCCGACGACACCACCGCGCGCATCAAGGTGCTCATCAAGCCGTTGATCCTGTGGCTGTGGATCGGAGGAGGTCTGATGGCGTTGGGCACCGTTTTGTCGGCGTTCCCGGGATCGCGGCGTCGTCCGACCGCACCGGTGTCCGACGGACTCACCGAGGTGGCCCGTGTCTGAGCGTCGATCGTCCGTGGCGCGCACGGTGGCGGTGGGCGCCATCGCGGTGGCCGTCTTCTTCGTCGCCTTGCTGGTGGTGGCCTTCAACAAGGACGTCACCACCACCGACACCCCGCTCCTGATGAAGCCGGCTCCGCGCGTGGTGAGCACCACCTACGACGGTGAAACCTTCGATCTGTCGCGTCGCCGCGGTTCGTGGGTGGTGCTGAACTTCTTCAATTCCACCTGCGTGCCGTGCAAGCGCGAGCATCCCGAATTGGTGAAATTCCACGAGACGCAGTCGGCTCTCGGGGGCACGGGCGCCGAGCTGTACACCATCGTGAACGACGACGACGAGGAGGCGGTGCGGGCGTTCTTCGAACAGCAGGGGGGCGGCTGGCCGATCGTGCGCGACGACGATGCCAGCATCTCGGTGGACTTCGGCGTGGCCAAGGTGCCCGAGACCTGGTTGATCAGTCCCACGGGAGTGGTGGCGCAGCGCTTCACCGGACAGGTGACGGCCGAATTGTTGGGCGAGGCGATCGCCTCGATGTCGGCGGAGCCCGCGCGATGAGCTCCTCGTCCTTCAATCGTGCGATCAAGCGTTGGCCCTCGTGGCTGGTATTGCTGGTGCTGACCGTCGTGATGTTGGCCATCGGCATCGGACGGAATTCCGGTCCGTCCACCGCCGAGGAACGCATCGACGCCATCGCCCAGCGTCTGGCTTGCCCCACGTGCGACGGTGAGAGCGTGTACGAGTCGCGGGGTTCGGCGTCGCAGGCGATTCGTCAGGAGATCGCGCGTCAGGTGGCGGCCGGCCAAGCGAGCGACGACCAGATCGTGGCCGCCATCGACGACAGCTACGAAGCCGATCTGCGACTCGTCCCCGACGCCGAGGGTCTGGAAGCGGTCATCTGGATCGTGCCGGTGGTCGCCGCGGTCCTTGCCATCGCGGTGTTGGCGTTCGTGTTCCGCCGTTGGCGCGACGAGGGCGCTCTCGTGCCCACCGACGACGAGCGCTCGCTGGTGGAGAAAGCCATGCGCGACTCGGAGCCCTCGACGTGAGCAAGCGCGAGCGAATCGAGGAGGAGAAGCGGTTCCTGTTCGAGTCGTTGGCCGATCTCGAGCGTGAACACGCCGCCGGTGACGTCGACGAGCACGACTACGTCGCGTTGAAGGATTCCTACACCGCACGCGCGGCGCGATTGATCGCCGAACTCGACGCGACGCCCGACGAGAAGTCCCGCACTCGTCGGCCCCGCAACATCGTCTGGGCCGTGTCCGTGCTGGTGTTGGCGGTGGTGAGCGGAGTTCTGGTGGCCGGCAACAGCGGTGAACGACGCACCGGACAGGTGATGACCGGCACCGTCGACGACGGCAGTGTCAGTTCCTTGTTGGTGCAGGCCCGGTCGATGGGAATGTCCGACATCCCCGCGGTGCTGGATCTGTATTCGCGCGTGCTGGCGATCGAGCCCGACAACATCGAGGCCCTCACGTACTTCGGGTGGTACAGCGTTCTCTCGGCCACTCAGGAGTCGGACCAAGCACGAGCGGCCGAACGTTTGGAATCCGGATTGGTGTTGATGCGGCAGGCGACCATCGCCGATTCCACGTATCCCGACGCGCACTGCTTCTTGGGCATCACTTTCTTCCGTTTCCTCGACGATCCGCAAGCGGCCGAGCCCGAGATCGACGCGTGTCTGGAATCGAATCCGCCGGCCGAAGTGGCGACCTTGGTGGAGGGACTGGCTGATCAGGTCGACGAGGCCATCACCGGCACGACGACCGTTGCGCCCTGAGGTTCAGTCGTCGGTGGGCGGGGCCCAGCAGGAGGCCTCGACGACCTCGTCACCGTGACGCGCCAGCACCCACACGGAACCCTTGCGCCAATCGGGCGCACCGATGATCTCGGTGGTGCGTCGCTGAAGCGCCGCCATCACGTCGGGGATCACGTCACCGTGGCTGCAGAGCACCGAACCATTGGGAACCGAGGCGATGAGCCCGAGTGCTCCGTCGCGGTCGTACCCCTCGGCCAAGCGGTCGTCTCCGCTGACCGTCGAATGCAGTCGCGCGGCGAGTGGTTCGAGCGTCTGCAGGCAACGCGTGTAGGGGCTCGAGATCAGCAGGGCCGCGGAGTGGATCGACACCAGAGGGAACAACCGGTCGCAGACCTTGACCGCCTGGCGTCGACCCTTGCCGGTGAGAGGACGCACGCGATCGTCGCCGTTCCATGACGAACGATCGCCGGCCTTGGCGTGGCGAACGAGGTACACCGTGGAGGTCGTCGTCACGCACCAGAAACTACCGACCTTCGGCGGTGCATCGACGTCGTTCGTGCGTCAGACTTGCGACATGAGTTTCTTCGAGCGGAATCGCGAGGAGCTGAAGGCGAAGGGTTTCGACCAGTCGCGCTTGCCTCCGGGCCAGTACCTCACCGATCGTTTCCCCGTTCTTCACGTGGGAGACATCCCCAGTTACGCGCCGGGTGAATGGAATCTGTCCGTCGGTGGTCTGGTCGAGTCGCCGTTCGTCCTGGGTCTGGACGAGTTGAAAGCACTGCCGTCGGTCACTCTCACCTACGACATCCATTGCGTCACCAAGTGGAGCAAGTTCGACACCACCTGGACCGGCGTGCGGGTGCGCGATCTTTTCGCCATGGCCGGGGTGAAGCCCGAAGCCAGCCACGTGATGGAGCACGCCGAGTTCGGCTACACCACCAACGTGCCTCTGGCCGACATCACCACCGACGAGGCTTTGGTGGCGTACGCGTTCGAGGGCGAGGAGATCACGGCCGAGCACGGGGGCCCGGTGCGCATCGTCATCCCGCATCTGTACTTCTGGAAGAGCGCGAAGTGGGTGCGAGGTCTGGAACTGCGTTCGTCGGACGCCCCCGGATTCTGGGAGCGCAACGGTTATCACATGTACGCGGATCCGTTCCGCGAGCAGCGTTTCTGGAACGACTAGTTCACGCGCAACGCGCGCAGGAACTTCTTGCGGGGCTTGTTGTCCTCGGCGATCTTGCGCGCGATCTCGTGGAACGCGCGACCCAGTTCGCTCTCGGGCGCCACGGCGGCGATGGGCTTGCCGTCGTCGCCGCCTTCACGCAACGCCTGCACCAGCGGGAGCTGACCGAGCAAAGGAACACCGAGTTCCTCGGCCAACTCGGCGCCTCCGCCACTGCCGAACAACTCGTAGCGCTTGCCGTCGTCACCGGTGAACCAGCTCATGTTCTCGATGATGCCCTTCACGGGCAGACCCACCTTGGTGGCCATGGCCGCCGACAGTCGTGCCACCTTCTGGGCCGCCTGTTGCGGCGTGGTGACCACGTACACCTCGCCCTTGGGCAGGTACTGGCTCAGTGACAACGCGATGTCACCGGTGCCGGGCGGCATGTCGATCAGCAAGAAGTCGGGTTCGTCCCAGAACACATCAGTGAGGAACTGCTCGAGCGCCTTGTGCAACATCGGCCCGCGCCACACGACGGCTTGTCCGTCGGGAACGAAATAGCCGATGGAGATGCAACGCACCCCGAACGATTCCGACGGCAACAACATGCGATCGATCGCCACCGGATCGGCCGACGCACCGAGCATGCGCGGAATGGAGTACCCGTAGATGTCGGCGTCGAGGACGCCCACCGAGTAACCCTGCGCGGCGAGCGCCACCGCGAGGTTGGTGGTGACGCTGCTCTTGCCCACGCCACCCTTGCCCGACGAGATGAGCAACGGACGCGTCTTGCTCTCGGGTTCGGCGAAGGGCACCTTGCGTCCCTCGGCGTGCCCGTGGGCGTGACCATGACCCGCCGTGGCGGCCGGATCACCGTGCAACTTCTTGCGCAGTTCCTCGCGATCGTCGTCGGTCATCACGGTGAACTCGAGATCGACCTTGCCGGCGCCCACCAACGGTTCGACGGCGCTCTTCACGCGGTTCGTGATCTCGTTGCGAAGCGGGCAACCAGCCACCGTGAGCGCCACCAAGATGGCGGCACGACCGTCGGCGGAAATGTCGACGGTGCGCAGCATGCCGATGTCGACGATGGAGCGATGGAGTTCTGGATCTTCGACCGGACGCAGGGCTTCGACGACCTGCTCGCGTGTGACGGACATGGGTGGGGGCTCCCGACTTCAGAATTTGCACTACGGCGATAGGTAGAATACCGGCGTGTCCACGAGCCGCTCCATCCCGAGCCCCTCGACCGGCGGCGGTCAGCCGTCACCGACTCCGGTGACGTCCTCGTCGAACGGCTCGTTCACCGCCACCGTGGCCGCCATCACCAACGCGTTCGGTGATCCCACACGTCGGGCGATCTATTTGTTCGTCCGCGGCTGCGAGAGCGGCGTCACCGCCGCCGATGTGGCATCCGAGTTCGGTTTGCACCCCAACGTGGCGCGTCATCACCTCGACAAGTTGGCGGTGGGCGGCTACGTGGAAGTGGCCGTCGCGCGTGTCGCCGGAGGCGGAGCGGGTCGTCCCTCGAAGCGGTACACGGCGGTGGCTGAACTGCCCATGAGCGAGTTCCCGGTGCGCAGTGACGACCTGGTGCTCAGTCTCTTGGGCAAGACATTGGCGCTGTTGCCCGCCGAGCGCGCCGAGAGCATCGCCGAGGAAGTCGGACATGAATACGGACGGGCCATGGCGGCGGCCATGACTGGTTCGGATTTGGCGGCGGGTCAGCGCAGTCTGCGTTCCGCCATGCAAGCCGTGGCCGATGCGCTCACCGCGCACGGTTTCGCCGCGCACACCGAAAAGCGCAACAACCAGTTGCGCATCATCAACAACCATTGCCCGTTCGGTGATGTGGCCATCGAACACCCGGTCATCTGCGCCGTCGATCGCGGCATGGTGAAGGGCATGTTGGCCGCCCTCTACGGAGATGCCGACGTGTCCACCACCGAATCGCTGCCGCAAGGCAACACCTTTTGCGCGACTGCGGTCTGACCACGCTCGAGCGGTAGCGTCTCATCGAACATCGGTTCCGGAGGAACATCGTGGACATTCGTATCGGCGTCACCCAAGCAGCGCGGGAGATCTCCCTCGAGCAGTCCGACGACGAGCGCGATGCGACCAAGGCCAAGGTGGAGGCCGCCCTGTCGGGTGCGGTCGACGTTCTGTGGTTGGTCGACAAGAAGGGTCGCACCGTGGGTGTGGCGGCCGCCAAGATCGCCTACGTGGAAATCGGCTCCACCGAGGGCGAACGGCGCATGGGTTTCGGCGCGTAGCCGAACCCGGTTTTCGTTTTCGGCGCGTAGCCGAACCCGGTATGACCTTGCCGGTCGCTCCGGTGGGGCAGACTCGTAGGCATGGCGACACTTGCCGAGATCATCCGCCAGCACACCGAGATCTCCAAAGAGGACACGGCCCATCTGCAACAGCTGATCGGCGAGTGGGGCATGCTGGCCGACCTCTGTTTCGCCGACATGATCTTGTACCTGCCCGTCGACGACGGTCGTTGGGTCGTCGGTGCCCAGGTTCGCCCGGCCACCGGACAAACCATCTATCGCACCGACTTGGTCGACACCGAGGCGAACGCCGATGAGATGACCTTGCTCGCCGACGCTTTGCGATCCGGAACCATTCGCGAGGGCGAGTTGCACAAGCAGGGGATGGGCGACTCGGTTCACGTGTTGGCCATTCCGGTGCGTGGCGAGAACGGCCCGGTGGCGGTGCTCACGCGGGAATGGAGTTCGAAGACCAGTCGTCAGCCCGGTGAACTCGAGCGCACGTATCTGTCCATCTTCCAACGTTTCGCCGAGATGGTGGCGCAAGGTTCGTTCCCGTTCGCCGGTCGCGCCGCCGATTTATCGGCCGCTCCTCGCGTTGGCGACGGAGCGATCGTTCTCGACGACAGCGCGGTCATCCGTTACGCGTCGCCGAACGCCGTGTCGGCGTTGCACCGTGTGGGAATCACGTCGAACGTCATCGGACAGGCGTTGAGTGAACTCGGTTTCGCCGACAGTCCGGTGCGTCAAGCGTTCGAGCGGATGGAGCCGGTCATCGAGGAGTTCGACCAAACGTCCGACGTGACGTTGCTCGTTCGTTGTATTCCCATCGTCTCCGACGAGATCGTGACCGGAGCAATGTTGCTCATCCGCGATGTCACCGAAGTTCGCCGACGGGATCGCATGCTCTTGTCGAAGGATGCGACCATTCGCGAGATTCACCACCGCGTGAAGAACAACCTGCAGACCATCTCGTCACTTCTGCGTTTGCAGGCGCGCCGTCTGGAGTCCCCCGAAGCCAAGGCCGCAGTGCAAGAGAGCGTGCGTCGTATTCGCACCATCGCTCTGGTGCACGAAACCCTGTCGCGCGAACCCGGTGACGATGTGGCCTTCATCGAAATCGTGCGCCCCCTGATGCGCTTGGCCGAGGAAGGTCTGCAATCACCCGATCGCCCGGTGCGTTTCATGGTGCAAGGTGACGGCGGCCGTTTGCCCGCCACCATCGCGACGCCATTGTCGGTGGTGCTCACCGAACTTCTGCAGAACGCCGTCGATCACGGATTCCCCGAAGGAAGCGACGGCGGAACCGTGGTGGTCGACCTGGGCGGTGACGACGACGAGATCGAGATCCGCGTGGTGAACG
>JAURHL010000069.1 GCA_030833305.1 Acidimicrobiales bacterium
AGCGTGCTGCAAGATTGGTTTGAGTTGAGTCCCGAGGAAGTGAATGCGGCCATGGGAGGCAAGACCTTCAACACCACCGGTTGGAAGGTGGGCTGGGTCTGTGGCCCGGCGACCTTGGTGGCCGCGGCGCGGGCGGCCAAGCAATTCCTCACCTACGTGTCGTCGGGGCCGTTCCAGCCCGCCATCGCAGTGGGGTTGCGTCTGCCGGATCGTTACTTCATCGAGCTGGCCACCGATCTGGCACGCAAGCGTGATCGTCTGATCACGGGTCTGATGTCGGCGGGCTTCGAGCCGTACACGCCACGGGGCACGTACTTCGTGACCGTCGACATTCGGCCCCTGCGTGCCGACGGAGACGGTTACGCCTTCTGCCGCGAACTTCCCGACCGTTGCGGAGTGGTCGGCATCCCGAACGTGGTCTTCTACGATCGGTCCCATGAACGAGAAGGTCGACACTTGGTTCGTTTCGCGTTCTGCAAGCGCGACGAGGTCATCGACGAAGCCGTCGAGCGACTGATGAGGGCCGCGTCGTGAGGTTCGCCGTCGTTCAACACGACATCGTCTGGTGCGACCGTGAAGCGAACTTCGCGCGCCTCGAGCCGCGAATCGCCGAGGCAGCATCCAATGGCGCGGATTTCATCCTGCTCTCGGAGACCTTCTCCACGGGCTTCGCGGTCGAGGACCCGCGGTTCGCCGAGCCCCACGACGGTCCGTCGTCACGATTCCTACGGGAGATGGCATCCGAGCACTCGGTCGTCGTGGCCGGATCGTGTCCCGAACTCGCGCCCGAGCCGACGGCCGATCACCGACCGGCGAACACCTTCGTGGTCGCTCGGCCCGACGGTCGTGTCGATCGCTATCGCAAGATCCACCCGTTCACCTACGGCGGCGAGGATCGACACGTGCGCCCGGGCGACGACTTCGTGACCATCGTCGTCGACGGGCTGCGGGTCAGTTTGTTCGTGTGTTACGACCTGCGTTTCGCCGACGAGTTCTGGCGGCTGGCTCTCGACACCGACGTGTACTTGGTGCCGGCGAACTGGCCGGTGTCGCGACGCGAACACTGGATGGCGTTGTTGCGGGCTCGAGCCATCGAGAACCAGGCTTACGTGATCGGCTGCAACCGGGTCGGTGACGGTGGGAGCCTGTCGTACGCGGGCGACAGCAAGGTGTTCGGTCCCAACGGCGACCTGCTCGCCGACGGCACCGAGGCCGGTGAGACCATCCTCTACGCCGACGTCTCGGCCGACGAGGTGACCGCCGTGCGCGAGCGTTTTCGTTTTCTGCAGGACCGTCGCTGAGGTATTCCCTCACTTGGTGAGGGGCTTCATCATCAGGCTGACGATCTTGCCCGGGCGAGTCTCGAGTTGGTCCACCTCGACGAATCCCTCGCGCGCGTGAAAGCGCATCGATCCCTCGTTGGGCGGTTTCACGTTCACCTCCAGAGCGAACCACGGGGCGGTGGTCCGTCGTTCGACCTCGCGGTACAACATCGGACCGATACCGCGGCCCTGTGAGTCGGCGGTGATCGCCACCCGATCCAGATACACGAAGTCCTCGTGACGTTCGCAGAAGTACAGATAGTTCGGACTTCCGTAGTCCACGCCCGGTGGCATCACCATGCAGAAGCCACGAACCCGGCCGTCGATTTCGGCCACGAGGTTGACGGAACAGACGTCGAAGATGGCGCGCAGATCGTCGAGGGTCTCTTGCCCGACCGCGGGAACGTTCTCCTCGTTGATGGTGAACACGACATCGAGATCATCGATGGTCATGTCGCGGATGACGATGCCGGAGTCGGTCACGACGTCGAATCTACCCGTCCTCGTCGTACGGGCCCGAAGTAGTGTGTTCCGGTGAACGTGAACGAACAACCGGCGATCCGCGCCAAGTCACTCACGAAGAAGTTCGGTGACTTCGAAGCAGTGCGAGGTATCGACGTCGAGGTGCGGCCCGGTGAGTCGTTCGGCTTCCTCGGACCCAATGGTGCCGGGAAGTCAAGCACCATGCGCATGATCGCGGGCGTTTCCCCGGTCACGTCGGGAACGTTGGAGATCTTCGGTCTGAATCCGGCCACGCACGGAAGCGAGATCCGCAACCGACTGGGCGTCGTTCCACAAGCGGACAACCTCGACGGTGAACTCACCTTGCTCGACAACCTGATCGTCTACGGGCGGTACTTCGACATCCCTCGGGCGGAATGCGTCGAGCGAGCCAAGGAGTTGTTGGACTTCGTGCAGCTCTCCGAGCGCTCGTCGGGACGAGTGGAGTCGTTGAGCGGCGGCATGAAGCGGCGTCTGACCATTGCGCGCGGCTTGATGAATCGCCCCGAGATGTTCCTCTTGGACGAGCCCACCACCGGCCTCGACCCCCAGGCCCGACACATTCTGTGGGATCGCCTCTACCGACTGAAGCAACAGGGTGTCACTCTCGTGCTGACCACCCACTACATGGACGAAGCCGAGCAACTGTGCGATCGACTGGTCGTCATGGACGCCGGTCGCATCGTCGCCGAGGGGTCTCCCCGGGAATTGATCACGCGGTATTCCACCCGCGAGGTGCTGGAGTTGCGTTTCGGCACCGGGAGCAACGTCGAACACGAGGGTCGACTTCTCGGTGTCGGCAATCGCCTCGAAGTGCTGGCCGATCGTGTTCTCGTGTACGCCGACGACGGTGAAAGCGCTCTTCACGAGGTGCACACGCGTGGTCTCCAACCCGAGAGTTCCCTGGTGCGCCGTAGTTCCTTGGAGGACGTCTTCTTGCGTCTCACCGGCCGTTCGCTGGAGGAGTGACGTGACCACGCCGGCATCGGTGCGGGTGCTTGAGATGCAGATGCTGCTGTTGAAACGCATCTGGAAGACGAACCTCACGCTCAGTTTCCTGCAACCTCTGCTTTTCTTCCTGGGCATGGGATTGGGGGTCGGATCTCTCGTGGACGACCGAGCATCATCGTCCGAAGCACTGGGAGACATCTCGTACGCCACGTTCCTCGGACCGGGCTTGTTGGCCACGACGGCGATGCTGACCGCCGCCGGCGAGTCGTTGTGGCCGGTCCTCGGGGGGTTCAAGTGGGACGGCAGCTACGAGGCGATGGCGGCCACTCGGCTCACCGCCCCCCAAGTGGTACGCGGACAGTTCCTCTGGCTCGCCGTGCGCATGGGGATCGCCGTCGGGGGAGTCGCGGTCGTCCTGGCGGTGCATCCCGACACGCGGTCGTGGGGCATCCTGCCGGCGGTACCCGCGGCGTTGTTGTGCGGCCTGGTGTTCACGGCCTGGATCACGGCCTGGGCCGCGAGTCGTGAATACGACACGTCCTTCTCGAACGTGCAGCGACTCGTGATCACTCCCTTGTTCCTGTTCGGCGGTGCGTTCTACCCGGTGGACTCGCTCCCGGACGGCTTGCGTCCGGTCGCGTGGGTGACGCCGTTGTGGCACGGGGTCGAACTGTGTCGCGGATTCGTTCTGCACACACTCGGGATGACCGAGGCCCTGGGTCACGTGGCGGTTCTGGCGATCTGGTTGATTCCGGGTTGGATCGTCTGCGATCGCCTCTTCGCCAAGAGGTTGTACCGATGAGTCGCGACACCCTGTTGTGGCGGGTCGCTCCTCCCATTCTGCGATCGGCACGCCGACCACAACGGGTGGTCGAGCGCAACGCCATCGTCTACCGCCGCACTCCGATGGTGCTGATCTCGGGTTTCTTCGAGCCCCTCTTCTACTTGTTGTCCATTCGCATCGGTTTCGGAGCGCTCGTCGGTGACGTGGACTTCGCCGGTCGGTCCATCGACTACGCCGAATTCGTGGCGCCCGCTCTGATGGCGAGTTCGGCGATGAACGGCGCGGTCTACGACAGCACGATGAACATCTTCTTCAAGTTGCGTTACTCCAAGACCTACGACGCGATGTTGGCCAGCCCGCTGGGTGCGGCCGACGTGGCCCTCGGTGAGATCGCGTGGGCCATGTTGCGCGGCTTCGTCTATTCGATCTCGTTCCTGGTCTGTCTGGCCGCGCTCGGCATGGCGGGTTCGTGGTGGATCCTGGCCTCGTTGCCCGCGTGCTTGCTGATCGGTCTCGCGTTCGCCTCGGTGGGTATGGCGCTCACCACGTACATGCGCTCGTGGGCCGATTTCGATTGGGTGCCCGCCATCACGCTTCCGCTGTTCCTCTTCTCGGCCACCTTCTACCCGCTGTCGTCGTACGGCGGGCTCGCCTGGATCGTGCAACTCAGTCCGCTGTATCACGGCGTGGCATTGGTCAGAGGAGCCAGCCTCGGTGTGGCCTCGTGGGGAATGTTCGTTCACGTCGGCGTCCTGTTGGCCTTGGCGACCGTGGGATTGTCGGTGGCCGCTCGGCGCGTCGAGACGCTGTTGCTGAAGTAACTCGCTCCGAGACGCCGACGCGACGCGGGGGTGCCTATCCTGCTCCCATGCTGTTCGCCAAGAAGAACACCGAGATGGTCGCTCCCGAAAATGCGCTGCCGGGTCGCACCGATCAGACGATGCCGGTTCCCGAGAAGCACTTCGTGTTGGGCACACCGCTCAAGGGTCCGTGGCCCACGGGCACCGAAACCGCCGTTTTCGGTATGGGTTGTTTCTGGGGTGCCGAGCGGTTGTTCTGGCAGTTGCCCGGTGTTCACTCCACCGCGGTGGGTTACGCCGGCGGTTACACCCCGAATTGCACCTACGAGGAGAACTGCACGGGTCTCACCGGTCATGCCGAGGTGTTCTTCGTGATCTTCGACCCCACCATCGTCACCTACGCCGATCTGTTGCGCGTGTTCTGGGAGAACCACGACCCGACCCAGGGCATGCGCCAGGGCAACGATCTCGGCTCGCAATACCGAAGCGCGATCTACACCACGTCGGCGGCGCAGATGACCGAGGCTCTCGCATCCCGTGATCTCTTCCAGGAGCGACTCCGCGCGTCCGGATACGGGTCGATCACCACCGATATCGCTGAGATGGGCGAGTGGTACTACGCCGAGCCCTATCACCAGCAGTACTTGGCGAAGAATCCGAACGGCTATTGCGGTATCGGCGGCACCGGCGTGACCTGCCCCATCGGTACCGGCGCCTGAGCGCCGTTCTCGTCAGCGTCCGGCCGTCCAACTCTTGAGCGCCGCATCCAGTTCGTCGAGCGACCGCACCAGCACGTTCATCGAACACTGCATCATCAGATTCACGACCTCGTCGGGCGCGGGAAAGCGCGCGCGCCAGTCGGTGAACAAGCCGATGGTGTGTTTGCCCTTGGCGTAGGCGTACCCCATCTCCCATGCCGTGCCGTCGTCGGTCATGATTCCGTTGAGGTTCGCCACCACCACGTCACAACGATCGATGCCGCCTTTGTCGTTGAGGAAGATCTCGCGCACGTTCTCGTGGGTCTTGGGCGGATTGTCGCGGTGCGGAAGGAACGTCTCGAATCCGTTGTCGGCCACGAGGCGATCGACCTTCTCGATGAACCAGCGTTCTCCCTCGTCGAACAGCGGACCGGCGATGTAGGCGTACGGCTTCGTGCTCATTGGAGAGTCTCCCATCCCTTGGTGCGAATCGATTCCCCGTCGGCGTCGAGAGCTCGACCCTCGTGTCGTAGTTCGCCCGGCGTGGCCGACAAGCGGGCGATGAGGTTCTGCATCGGAGTGTCGCCGACGGTCGTGATGGCCTCGCGGGCCGCGAAGTGCGGGTCACGGGCGATGTCGGCCATGTCGAGCACGGGACCGATGGCGGCCTCGGCTCGTTCGAACTCGGCGATCACCTCGGCTCGAGGACGTCGTGCGCAGTACTCGCGCATGCGGGCTTCGATCTCGTCGCGATGTGCCGTGCGACCATCGAACGATCCGAAGCGCGGATCGTGGGCCACCCCGAGGATTCCCATCACCCGCATGGCGACCGAATCCGACGACGCCGAGATGCCCACCCACGAACCGTCGGAGCAGCGATACGTCCCGCGAGGCACCGTGTACGGAAGTCCCGAACCGAGTCGGGGCTGCAATTCGCCGGTGAGCGCGTACAGCGATGCCACCGGACCCATCACGTGGAAGACGCTCTCCAACAAACTGGTGTCGACGACCTGACCCACCCCGGAGTGCAACGCCACCATGGTGGCGAAGGCTCCGACGAGCCCCGTGAGTTCGTCGGTGAGGGCGATGGCCGGCAGCATCGGTTGTCCGTCGGCTTCGCCGTTGACCGCGGCAAAACCCGACATCGATTCGGCGATGGATGCGAATCCGGGTCGTTGCGCGTACGGACCGGTTTGACCGAATCCACTCACCCGCGTGATGACGAGTGACGGATTGAGTTGGAGCAAACGATCGGGCCCGAGCCCCAGTCGTTCGAGCGCACCGGGCCGGAAGTTCTCCACCACCACGTGGGCGTCCTTCACCAGAATCAAGAACACGTCCTTGTCCGCTTCGGACTTCAGGTCGAGGGCGATGGTGCGCTTGTTTCGGTTGGCCAGTTTCCACCACAGCCCGACGCCGTCGCGGGGATCCTTCCACGCCATGTTGCGCAGGCTGTCACCGGTGTCGGGTCGTTCGACCTTGATGACCTCGGCGCCGAAATCGGCGAGATACCGCGCGCAGTTCGGACCGGCGATGACCGTCGAGATGTCGAGCACCCGAAGACCGTGAAGGGGAGTGGTCATCTCGCTCGATCCGGGAAGACGAAACAACGGTCGGAAAGCGAACCGAGAGCGTAGGTCTCGTAGTCGATTCCGAAGTCCTCGTAGAGGTGTCGACAACGTTCGCTCCAGTCGAGAGCCGAGGGATCCGAGATGCGGTGGACCACCTGCATCACCCCACCCTCGAACACGCGGTACTCGGCCCAGGTTCCCGGGAAGTCCTTCACGCAACCGATCTCGACGGTGGGCACGCCGCACGCCATCGACCGCACACGATGGCGATGAGTGTGGCCGGCGGTGTATCCGATGATGTTGCGATGACGGGCCACCACCTCGTTCAACGCATCACTCGCGTCGGGATTGATACCGAAGTAGCCCTCGCTGCGATGGCCGTCGCCGGAGGTGTCCGGTGTCCATTGTTGGTGATGACCCATCACCAACACGGGAGAGTCGGTCGAACCCGCCATTTCGTCCAACCACTTCAATTGGAACTCGCCGAGATCCCCGGTGGTCTCGGTGGGGATGGCGGTGTCCATCAGAGCGATGGCGATGCCGGGCAATTCGATCCACACGTCCCGGTCGTACACGTGCTGGCCGAGGTACGAATCGTGATTGCCGCGCACCACATGGAGGCGATCGGCGAAAGCCGTGCGGTAGCAGTTCTCGAAGGCGGCGAACTCGGGGTCGGTGCCGGTGCAGGTGAGGTCCCCCTTCACGAGTACCGCGTCGGGAGCGATGGCAGCGATCTCGCGCACGGCCGCCCGATTCATGGTCTCGGGATACGGGGCCTCGCCGGGGGCCGAGCGTCGAATCGGTCCGCGAGGATCGTCGTCGATGCGTCCGCATTCGAGTTCACCGAAATGGACGTCGTTCACCGTGGCGAAACGACACAACAACTCGCCGGCGGGACGATCGAGGGTTCGCACCGCGAGACCGAAGAACTCGAGGTCGGCTCCGGCGTCGAGCCCGTCGAAACGATGCACCGTCGTGCCGTCGTGCATGACGACCAGATCGTCGGCCACGGTGGTGATGTCCATCGGCACGAAACTATCGCTTCCCGATTGGTACCTTGATTCCGTGGGTGATCGCGCGGAAAAGGTCCTGACGTGGGCGGTCTTGTTGGCGGCCCTCGCGTCGGTTCCCGCCACCTACTGGCATTCGTCCAAGGGCACCATGCACGACGTTGGCCTCGTCATCGGCTGGTTCATCTGGCTGGTCTTCGCCACCGAGGTCGTGGTGATGCTGAACGTCAGTGACGACCCACGGGAATGGATGCGTGGGCATCAGTTCGAGTTGTTCGTAACCGTCACCTCGTTCCCGATCCTGCTCGACCTGCCCGGTGTGCGCGAACTACTCGGCGTTTTCCCGTTGTTGGGATCGGTGAAGTTGTTGAAGGCCCTCAAGATCCTGAAACTGGCCAAGGTCTTCAAGTTGCTCCACGCGTCGTCGTTGGCGGGTTGGGTCGTTCGGATCGTCAGCGTGGCCGCGGGCCTGGTGGTTCTCGGCCTGGTGGGTTCGATGATCTCGAGCAAGAAGATCAAGTCGCCGGGTGACGGGGTCAGCTACGTCGCCGATGAAGTGTCCGACGTCGTGGGCACGGGTTCGACCGTCGTCGTGCTGGCGATCGTCGCGTTGCTGTTCGGTTTGGTGGAGTGGTGGGCGTGGCGTCAGCGAGCGCGCACCATCACCACGGACGCGAGCGCCGGGCGATCTGCGGGCGGGCCCACCAACGACCGCTGAAGCGCCAGGCGTTCTCGCGAGCCGACACCGGATCGGCGCCGATGACGGGTCGGGGCCACAGGGCCTCCATGGCCGCGGCGATGGCCACGGCCTCTTCGTCGTTCGGGGTGGGCGAGACGCGTGTGCTCATAGCGGCATGTTGCCGTGCTTGCGTCGGGGCAGTTCCTCGCGCTTGGTGCGCAACATGCGGAACCCGTCGACGACCTTCTTGCGGGTCTCGGCCGGATCGATGACGTCGTCGATGTACCCGCGCTCGGCCGCGGCGTAGGGGTTCGCGTACTTCTCGGTGTACTCGGCGATCAACTCCGCGCGACGGGCCACCGGGTCGGCGGCTTGCTGCAGTTCGCGGCGGTACACGATCTCCACGGCTCCGTTCGGCCCCATCACCGCGAGTTCGGCGGTGGGCCACGCATAGGCGAGGTCGGCACCGAGGTGCTTGGAGCCCATGACGTCGTAGGCACCGCCGTAGGCCTTGCGGGTGATGATCTGGATGCGCGGAACCGTGGCCTCGCAGTAGGCGTAGAGCAACTTGGCACCGTGGCGGATGATGCCGCCGTATTCCTGGTCGACGCCGGGCAGGAAGCCGGGCACGTCGACGAAGGTGAGCAACGGGATGTTGAACGCGTCGCAGGTGCGCACGAATCGCGCGGCCTTCTCGGCGCTCTCGATGTCGAGAACGCCGGCCAGGATCATGGGCTGGTTGCCCACCACCCCGACGGCGTGGCCGTCGACACGGGCGAAACCACAGGTGATGCTCTTGGCCCAGTGCGGGAAATACTCGAAATACTCGCCGTCGTCGACCACCGAGGCGATGACCTTCTTCATGTCGTACGGCATGTTCGGTGATGCAGGAAGAATGGTGCGAAGTGATTCGCAACGACGTAGTGGGTCGTCGTCGGACTCCGACCTTGGCGCTTCACCCAAGTTGTTCTGAGGCAGGAAACCGAGCAGATAACGCACGTCTGCCAGACACGACTGTTCATCGGCCGACACGAACGTGGCCACACCGCTCTTGGATGCGTGGCTGACGGCACCACCAAGTTCTTCAAGGGTCACGTCCTCACCCGTCACCGTTTTCACCACGTC
>JAURHL010000006.1 GCA_030833305.1 Acidimicrobiales bacterium
TGTCGTCCTGCGCGACACGAACCGCCGTCTGCTCGATGATCACTCGGTGATCTGGCTACGAGCCCGACCGGAGTTGCTCGTCGATCGGGTCGCGGGTTCGACCCGACGCGGGGCGGGCCACCGTCCTCTCCTCGACGGGGATCCGCTCGCTAAGTTGACGCTCATGTCCACCGAACGTCGGGCGTTGTACGCCGAGGTCAGCGACGTGACCATCGACGTCGACGCACTCGCCATCGAGCAGATCGTCCGGACGTGCGTCGACGCCGTGATGGAGTTGGAACGGTGAGCAGACACGAGGTCGTCGTCGAGCTCGGCGAGCGGTCCTATCCGGTCATCGTGGGACGCGGCGTCAGCGGAGAGGTCGAGCGATTCATTCCCGCCACCGCGCGACGCGCCGTCATCGTGACCCAGGAAGGTCTCCCCACCATCGATCTCCGGGCTTTCCCGCACACGACGCTCCGGATCGGTCGGGGCGAGGAACACAAAACCTTGGCGACCATCGAGGATCTGTGTCGAGGTTTCGCCGCCTTCGGCCTCACCCGTAACGACGTCGTCGTCGCGGTCGGTGGGGGAATGGTCACCGACGTCGCCGGCTTCGCCGCCTCGACATGGCATCGGGGGACCGCGGTCGTGCACGTCGCCACGTCGTTGTTGGGAATGGTCGACGCGGCGATCGGGGGCAAGACGGGGGTCAACATTCCCGAGGGCAAGAACCTGGTCGGAGCCTTCTGGCAACCCAACGCGGTGCTGTGCGATCTAGACCATCTCGACTCGTTGCCCCCTTCCGAGATCCGATGCGGGTTGGGTGAGGTCGCGAAATATCACTTCATCTCGGGTCGGGACATGTTGGCGATGGACCTCGACGAGCGGGTGGCCACCTGCGCACGGATCAAGGCCCGGATCGTCTCGGAGGACGAACGCGAGGGTGGTGCACGGGCGCTACTGAATTACGGTCACACCTTGGCTCACGCCATCGAAACCGTCGGTCGACATTCCGTGGCGCACGGCGAGGCGGTCGCGATGGGCTTGGTTTTCGCCGCTCGATTGGCCCATCGACTCGGCCGGATCGATTCGAATCGCGTGCAACAGCACCATGAAGTGGTCGGACAGGTGTACGGCCTGGCCGAGAGGCCAACGAACTCTCTCGACGTCGACGAACTTCTGGTGGCCATGACCCGGGACAAGAAGGCAACGTCGGGCCTCACCTTCGTGCTCGACTCCGTTCGTGGCCTCGAGGTGGTGCCGGACATCGATCCCGCGATCGTGTCTTCCGTGCTCACCGAGTATCTCGCCTCGTGAGATAAACGGCGAACACGTTCGGGTCGTGCGGAGGTATTGTCGAATCGTGTCCAGCATCTTGCTTCTTCACGGGCCGAACCTGAACCTTCTCGGTCAACGGGAACCCGCGATCTACGGCTCCCACACCCTGGCCGACTACGTGAAGGTCGTTCGCACGCTCGCCGAGGATCGCGGTTGTGCCGTCGAAGATCTTCAATCCAACCACGAGGGCGATCTGGTCGATGCCATTCATGCCGCCCGCGGGCGTCACGACGTCATCATCATCAACGCCGGCGCCCTGACCCACTACTCGTGGAGCGTCCACGACGCGCTCGGGGCCTTCGAGGGACCGATCATCGAGGTCCACATTTCCAATCCTCACGCTCGGGAACCTTTCCGGCGAACGAGTGTCGTCGCGCCCAAGGCCACGTGCACGATCGTCGGTTTGGGGCTACGGGGTTACGAGATCGCGGCCCGGGTCGCCACGACTCGGTCTTCCCAGCGATGACGACGTCGGACGAAAGGTGTCAGCTGGCGTTCTCGTTGGCCGGGTCGGAACATGATGTTCTGCTCCTGTCGAACCTCGAGGACGTCCGATGGTGTTCCGGCTTCACCGGATCCAACGGCTGGCTAGTGATTTCGCGTGATTCCACAACCTTGCTCACCGACGGTCGGTACACGGAACAAGCACGAAGCCAGGTGCCGGATCACGTGGATGTCCTCGAATCTCGCTCGGCCGATGTCATGGCCGAGACACTCGGACGGGTCGCACCGTCGGGAACGATCGCCGTTCAGGAAGGCGACCTGACGGTCGCCGCCTGGCGACGTATCGCCACCACGGTCGGACGACGGCTCGCATCGGCCTCGGCCGAACTCGCGAACCTGCGGCGGGCGAAGACCGCCGACGAGATCGCGTCCATTCGTCGGGCCGCGCGGATCGCCGACGATGCTTTGACCGCGTGCCTGGAAATGTTCCGGCCGGGAGTGAGCGAGCGCGCGGTCCGCGACCTTCTCGAGGCGCGTATGCGCGATCTTGGTGCCGATGGCCCTTCCTACGACACCATCGTCGCGAGTGGGCCGATCAATTCGGCGCGCCCCCATCACCGTCCCACCGAACGGGTATTTCAGTCGGGAGATTCCGTCGTGATCGACGTCGGTGCGTTGGTCGACGACTATCACTCGGACATGACGCGAACATTTTTCGTGGGCGATCCGAGCACCGAGATGCTCGACTGGTACCGCACGCTTCACGAGGCACAGTCCACCGCCGTCGACTTGGTCGAGCCCGGTCGCCCGGTCCGTGAGATCGACGCGGCCTGTCGCGCCGTTCTCGCCCGAGACGGTCTCGAAGAATGGTTCATTCACGGCCTCGGTCACGGCGTCGGTCTGTTGATCCACGAGAATCCCTTCCTCAACGGAACATCCCGAGCGGTTTTGCGTCCCGGGGATGTCGTGACCATCGAACCGGGGCTCTATCGTGGGGGCTTCGGAGGGATGCGAATCGAGGACCTGATCCTCGTGACCGACTCATCCCACGAGAATCTGACCAGCTCCCCGAAGGATCCCACATGCCCGCGATAACCACCAACGATCTGAAGAACGGAATCACACTCGAACTCGACAACGGCTTGTTCCAGGTGGTCGAGTTCCAGCACGTGAAGCCGGGCAAGGGCGGAGCGTTCGTGCGCACGAAGTTGCGCAACCTGCGTACCGGCAACGTCTTCGACAAGACCTTCAACGCCGGGATCCGCGTGGAGCAGGCGATCCTCGAGAAGAAGGACATGCAGTTCCTGTATCGAGACGGCGACGATTACATCTTCATGGACACCGCCAGCTACGACCAGATGTCCGTGGCTCCGGTCGCCCTCGGTGACGCCGCCGACTACCTGATCGAGTCGATGGTGGCCATCATCGCGATCCACAACGGTGAGATCGTGTCGGTGGAGATTCCCGCCGCGGTGGAGTTGCTCATCGCCAACACCGAACCGGGCATCCAAGGTGATCGCGTATCCGGGGCGCGCAAGCCCGCCGAGTTGGAAACCGGCAAGGTCATTCAGGTTCCGCTCTTCGTGAACATCGGAGACAAGGTCAAGGTGGACACCCGCTCCGGCGATTACATCACGCGCGTCTGAGATGTCAAAGCGTCCGGGGGTCGAAGATCCGCGCTCCGTTGCCCGAGAATCGGCGCTGACGTTGTTGTACGAGGCCGAGTCCAAGGGCATCACCCCTCGTGCCGTCCTCGACGCCCAGGTGATCACCGTCGAGGACGTGGTTCGAACGCTCGTGCTGGGCGTGATGGACCATCGCAACGCGATCGACGGATTGATCTCCGCCCACTCGACCGGATGGACGATCGAGCGGATGCCCGCGTTGGATCGGAACATCTTGCGGGTGGCGACCTTCGAGTTGTTGCATCGCGCCGACGTCCCCACGGCGGTGATCCTGGACGAAGCCGTGGAGTTGGCCAAACGATTCAGCACGGATGATTCCGGACGTTTCGTGAACGGAGTCCTGGCGGCGATCGCCGCCGAAGTCAGATGACGAACAGATTCCGGTCGGTCAGTGCAGGGATTCGGGCCACGGCCCGTTACCCCGGGCCGCGTCGGCGATCGTGGCCAAGGTGAATCCCTCGAGGTGTTGGCGCATGTGATCGCCGGCTTGTTTCCAGATCGCCAGGAGAACGCACTGTCCCTCGTGGTCGCACGAACCATCCTGATGGGGTTCACCGAAATCACCCAGGGTGATCGGACCGTCGACCGCGGAAATGATCTCGTTGAGCCGGATCTCGTTCGGCAGTCGCGCCAGCGTGTATCCGCCTCCGACACCACGCTTGGATCGCACGAGGCCCGCTCCCTTGAGAGCCAGCAGGATCTGCTCGAGATACGGCTGGGGGAGTCCGGTCCGCTCGGCGATGTCGCGCACGGACGTCGGGCCCTGGTCGTCGGCATGGAGCGTCAGCGACAAGAGCGCTCGACAGGCATAGTCACCCCGGGTCGACACTCGCACGATCCCATCGTAGAAGGTCGACGAGCGGGCGGAGTGCACCGGTGGTCCGCCCATCGGCGATGATGGACTCGTGACACCGAAGCCGACTCTCCCGGACTATGCGGGAGCCAACATCTCCGGGATCGTCCCGGGTTGCCTACTGGCGGGTCCTGGTCATCGCCCCACATGGTTTCCCGCGCCCCTCCAATCGGCGAAAGCGATCGTCCTGCTTCTCGTCGACGGGCTCGGCTGGAATCAACTTCTCACCCGATCGCACCGTGCACCTTTCGTGAGTTCTCTGACTGGTGGACCGATCACCACCGTCGGTCCGTCCACCACGGCGAGTGCCCTCACCAGTTTGGCCACCGGAGCGACACCGATCGAACACGGGATCGTCGGGTACCGGATGGACATGGGTGACGGCGTCATGAACAGCCTTCGCTGGACGGTGGACGACCGAGACGTACGCAAAGTGTTCGAACCCTCGACGGTCCAGCCGATTCCTCCATTTGCGGGAATCGCCGTACCGATCGTCAGTCGCGCCGACCTGGAGGCGACTCCGTTCACCTTCGCCCACCTCCGGGGATCACGTCCCCGAGGCTGGCGGTCGGCCAGCTCGATCGTGACGCAATGTTCTCGGCTCGTGCGCGAAGAAGGCGAGACGTTCGTGTATGCGTACTACGACGGTCTCGACAAGATCGCCCACGAGTGCGGATTGGGGGATCACTACGAGGACGAACTCTCCTTCGTCGACTGGCTCGTTCGCTCGTTGCACGACGCCCTACCTGCGGGCACCACCTTGGTCATCACCGCCGACCACGGGCAGGTGCACGTGGGGGACAACGTCATCGAGTTGCCGCTCCGTGTGTTGTCTCACGTCCACCACCAGTCGGGAGAAGGGCGTTTCCGCTGGTTGCACGCCAAACGTGGTCACGAAGCGGAACTCGAGCGGGTCTGTCGTGACCTCTACTCCGACGTCGCGTGGGTCGCCAGCAAGGAACAGGTCGTCGACGAGGCGTGGCTCGGTCCCGCACCCGGTGGGCGAGGCCAGGACGCCGCGATCAGACGGCTCGGCAGCGTGGCCCTGGCGCCCCATGCGGCGACGACGTTCCACGACCCCCTGGACTCGGGGCCCTTTCGTCTCATCGGGCGACATGGATCACTGACCGCGGACGAGATGCTGGTTCCCCTGTTGGCCGTCACTCGTCCATAATCGACTCATGAGCGATCAACCCATTCATTCACCCGATGAGATCCTGACCTCGTCACCGGAATCGGACTCCGTCGAGGGTCCCCCGAACGGGAGCATCACCGAACCAGGCAAGGTGATGAGGATCGGCTCGATGATCAAACAACTGCTGGAGGAGGCGCGCACAGCCGCCCTCGACCAACCGAGTCGTGAGCGATTGGCGGAGATCTACGAGAGATCGATCGTCGAGTTGGCCGAGGCACTGTCTCCCGATTTGCAGCAGGAACTTCGGCTCCTGGCTCTCCCGTTCTCCGACGACGCACCGACGGACGCCGAGTTGCGAATCGCCCATGCGCAATTGGTGGGCTGGCTCGAGGGACTGTTCCACGGCATACAGGCAACCCTTTTCGCCCAACAGATCGCGGCTCGACAGCAGTTCGACCAGATGCGCCGTCTGGGGCAACCCGACCAGTTCCCCGGTGGTTCCACGACCTCGGACGAGCGCCCGGGAACCTACCTCTAGGCGGCTGATACTGTCGAATGACACCCGTGTGATTCGGGCCGATCCGTCGGCCCGCTCAGGCGGACAGCCAACCGGGCATCTCGGCGACCACAGATCGACAAGGAGGTATGACATGGCGGACTCGTTCGCGCATCTTCACGTGCATACCGAGTACTCGATGCTCGACGGGGCTGCCAAGCTCGACGAGCTGGTCGCCAAAGCGGTTGCGGACGGGCAGACCGCTCTCGGGATGACCGATCACGGCAACATGTACGGCGTTCTGGATTTCTACAAGGAATGTCGATCACAAGGTGTCAAACCGGTCATCGGCACCGAGGCGTATCTGGCCTATGAAACCCGATTCGAGCGTCCCACACGACGGGGCTTGATGGACGACTCGGGTGGAGAGACCGAGGGTGGCAGAAAGTTGTACTACCACCTGACGTTGCTGGCCGAGAACAACACCGGCTACAAAAATCTCATCAAGTTGTCGAGCCTCGCGTTCCTCGAGGGCTATTACTACCAGCCCCGCATGGACTGGGAACTCTTGGAGCGTCATCACGACGGACTGATCGCCACCACGGGTTGCCTCGGTGGACACGTACTTCAATCTCTCCTGCGCGACGACTACAACGACGCACTGGCCAAAGCGGCACGACTCCAGGAGATCTTCGGCAAGGACAACCTCTTCGTGGAGCTGCAGGATCACGGGATCCCGTCCCAAAAGCGCACCAACCCCATGCTTCTGCGCATCGCCCAGGATCTTGGCGCCCCGCTACTGGCGACCAATGACTCGCATTACACCCACCGTCACGACGCCGACAGCCACGACGCTCTGCTCTGTGTTCAGACCAACTCGTTCAAGAACGACCCGAAGCGATTCCGCTTCGATGGCACCGAGCACTACCTGAAGACCGCCCAGGAAATGCGCCACGTGTTCAGCGAGTTGCCGGAAGCGTGCGACAACACCCTGTGGATCGCCGAACGAGCCGACGTCACCATCGAGTTCGGCAAGCCCCAACTGCCGAGTTTCCCGGTGCCCGACGGCTTCGCCGATGACGCTGCGTATCTCGACCATCTCACCCGCGAAGGAGCGCGGCGTCGCTGGGGTGACAACCTCGATCCCACCATCGTCGAGCGACTGGCGTACGAATCCAAGGTCATCGGCGACATGGGTTTCGCGTCGTATTTCCTGATCGTGTCGGATCTCATCCGCTACGCCCGAAGTCGGAACATTCGAGTCGGACCCGGTCGTGGGTCAGCCGCGGGTTGCGCCGTCGCGTACTGCCTCGGAATCACCGAGATCGACCCCATTCGTTACGACCTGCTCTTCGAACGATTCCTGAACCCGAGCCGCATTTCCATGCCCGACATCGACATGGATTTCGACTCTCGGTACCGAGACGAGATGATCCGTTACGCGACCGAGACCTACGGACGCGAACACGTGGCCCAGATCATCACCTTCAGCACGATCAAGGCCCGGAATGCCGTGCGAGACGCGGCTCGCGTTTTGGGCCACCCCTATTCGGTGGGGGACCGATTGGCCAAGGCGATGCCGCCGGTCGTGATGGGGCGCGACACTCCCTTGCGATTCTGTCTCGAGAAACATCCCAAGCACGAGAGTGGGTACCAAGCGGCCCAAGAACTCCGGGATCTCTACGACAGTGACGAGGACCTCCGTCACGTCATCGACGTCGCCAAGGGCTTGGAGGGTCTGCGCCGATCCACCGGTATCCATGCGGCGGCCGTGGTGATCTCCAAAGAGGCGCTCACGGAGTACCTACCCGTGCAACGCAAACCCGAGGCCGGGAAACCCCTCGAGGAGGCCCCGGTCACGACACAGTACGAAATGCACGGTGTCGAAGACCTCGGTCTTCTCAAGATGGATTTCCTCGGACTGCGAAATCTCGACGTCATCACCGACACGATGGCGCTGATTCGTATCAGTGAGCCGGACTTCGACATCGATCGTGTTCCCCTGAACGACAAGGCGACGTTCGAACTCCTGGCCCGAGGGGACACCACCGGCGTCTTCCAGCTCGAATCACCACCCATGCAACAGTTGTTGCGGGCCATGAACCCGACGACATTCGAGGACGTCTCTGCCGTCATCGCCTTGTATCGACCGGGTCCGATGGGCGTCAACATGCACTATGACTTCGCCGATCGAAAGAACGGACGAAAGCCGGTCGAGTATTTTCACCCGGACGCTCGGGAAGTTCTGGGTGACACGTACGGCCTCATGATCTATCAAGAGAGCGTGATGCGCGTGGCGCAGCGCTTCGCCGGGTACTCGCTCGCCGAGGCGGACAACTTGCGCAAGGCTTGCGGTAAGAAGGTTCGCGAACTCATGGAGAAGGAACGCTCCAAGTTCGAGCAAGGTTGCGAGGACGCGGGTTACGGACGCGCGCTCGGTGAACAGTTGTTCGACATCATCGAGAACTTCGCTGATTACGCGTTCAACAAGAGTCACTCGTTCGGCTACGGATACATCTGCTATCAAACCGCCTATTTGAAGGCCAATTATGCGGTTCAGTATTTCGCGGCCTTGCTCACGAGCGTCAAAGCGAATCTGGAAAAGGCGGCGGGTTATCTCGTGGACGCACGGGCGCGGGGGATCACCGTGAAACAGCCCGACATCAACGTCTCCGAAGTGGACTTCATCTCGGATCCCGAGAATCGGTTGATCCACTTCGGATTGAGCGCCATCAAGGGGGTCGGCTCCGCCGTGTGCGAGAAGATCGTGGCGCATCGCAAGGTTCACGGCACCTTTTCGTCGTTTCATGATTTCTGCATGTCCGTCCCCACCGAGTGCCTCAACAAAAAGGGGATCGAATCTTTCATCAAGGCCGGAGCATTCGACTCGATGGGACACGCACGACAAGGTCTGATGTTGGTCTTCGAACAGATCATCGACGACACCATCGGGCGTCGCGCGGAGGCGGACCAAGGGGTCATGAGTCTGTTCGATTCCATCGAATCGGGCCCGTCGCAGGGTGCATTCGATCTCGACATACCCATTCCGGAGACCGAGTTCGATCAATCATCGAAACTGAAATTCGAGAAGGAGTTACTCGGTCTGTACATCAGCGATCACCCCTTGTACGGCCACGAAGGGACCCTGCGTCGCTATGCCACCACCGTGACCTCGCTCCTCGAGGATGCCGAGCCGGGCACCATCGCCACCATCGCGGGCATCATCACCAAGGTCGAACGCAAGGTCACCAAGAAGGGCGACCCCATGGCGATTCTTCAGGTCGAGGACCTCCATGGCGGGGTCGAAGTCACGGTGTTCACTCGCACGTTGCAGCAGCACGGGCACAAGATCGCCGACGAGGCCATCGTCGCCGTCAAAGTACGGGTGAATCGGCAAGCCGGGGATGATCGAATGTCCGTTTCGGCGCTGGAGGTGACGCCCTTGGTGCTGCAGGCGCGCGCCCCCGAATTGAGGTTGAACCTTCCCGCGGTGGCCCTCGATGCGGAGACCGTCTCGAACCTGAAAGAGATCCTGTCGGCGTATCCGGGCGAGGCCCAGGTGTTCATCCACCTTGGTGGATCGCGGGTGCTTCGATTGGGCTCGGAATTCGCCGTCGACGTCGATCGCGTGATTCCACCGTTGAGGGTGGCCTTCGGGGTGGGTGTGATCCGCTGACCCGTCGTTTCGCTCCCCGAGGGGACGAAGTGGCAGAATGGGGGAGTCGGAGGAACGTCCTTCGAGGTGGGGAGTACGGGTTCGGATGTCGGTGGAGGTCGAGACGCGGGATTGTGCGGCCCTCTCCGAGGCCGAAATCGAGGACATGGCGGCCATGGGTGGTGCTTTCGACCTCCTTCGTCTGAACGCGGCCAAAGAGGATTGGGTTCTCTGCACCACGGCCACCGAGTCCGGAAAACTCCACGGTTTCACCTTCTCGACGCTCGAGCGCATCGGAGGCACTCCCTGCGTCCTGATCGGGCTCTTGAGCGTGAAGCGGACGGGGAAGCGAGACGCCGTCCTGAAAGGTTTGATGTCCGAAGCGTTCCACCGTGCCCTCATGGCGTTCCCCGACGAGGACGTGGTCGTCGGTAGCCGCTTCGTGGCTGCCGACGGACTGGACGCCTTCAAGCAGTTGAGCGAGTTGATCCCCCGGCCGGGTCATCGTGCGGTGGGCGAGGAGCGAGCCTGGGGCCGACGTCTCGCCCGCCGATTCGGGGTCGATGCCCACTATGACGAAAAGACCTTCATCGTCGGCAAGAAGGGGCGCTCGGGGTTCCTCGATCACGAATCGTCGAAACCGGAAAAGATCGCCCCGGACATCGTGAGTCTGTTCGCCGGTGTTTCGTCACCGGCCGGGGGTTCTTTGATCGTTCATGGTTGGACGATGGCCGAGGATCTCGTCAAGCTCGGGCGTCGCTGAGGCCTTGTCCGACGACCTGACGACCATCATCCGGCGTCGGCGCATGACCCGGACCTTTGCCGGAGGCCCCTCGACCGAGGAACTCCTCGATCTGTGTGACGTCGCGCGACGCGCGCCATCGGCGGGTTTCGCCCAGGGGTCTCATTTCCTCGTTCTCGACGGAGCCGACAAGGACCGCTTTTTCACCGTATCGGGAGCCGGAGAGTGGTTCGCACGTCGGGCTCCCCGGGTCGTCGAGTGTTCCCAGATCGTTCTGGTGCTCGCCGATCCCGAGGCCTACACCACGCGATATGCCGAACCGGACAAGGTCGGTCATGGTCTCGAGGAGCGCGAATCGTGGTTCTGTCCCTATTGGTTGACGGATTCGGCGATGGCGGCTCAGAACCTCCTACTCCTGATCGAAGAGCGCCGATGGGGAGCGTTGCTGTTCGGACTTTTCGGACCCCCTCACGACACCCTGGGCCAGTTCGGCGTCCCCTCGACGATCCAGTGTGTGGGTGCCATCGCGGTCGGAGACCGTAGCCCCGATGACCAGGCCAGCGGCTCGGCGACGCACCGACCACGACGACCCACCGCCGACGTCATCCATCGGGGGAAATGGTGAACGAGCCGGTTTCTCGCTGACGCACCAAGACGTTTAGGGTACGAACATCCGCACGCTCCGGGAGTGAACATGTCGACCCAGATTCCGCACGTCAATTACCTCGAACTCGGGGATCGTCCGCATCTCGTGGCCAACGAGTGCACCGGCTGCAAAGCACGCTTTTTCGACCGTCGTAACGCTTGCGCCAATTGCTTCGGCACGGACTTCCGCAAGGCGGCCGTGGCCACCGAGGGTGTGCTCAAGGCGTTCACGATCGTGGCCTTCGCCGCGCCCGGAGTGCCGGTGCCCTTCGTGGCCGGAATCGTGGACTGCGCGGGCACGAGCGTGCGCGGCAACGTCATCAACGTCGACCCCACTCCCGACAAGGTCACCCTGGGCATGAAAGTCCGTTTGGCCACCTACAGCCTGGGGACCGACGACGAGGGTGTCGAGGCCGTGGGTTTCGGCTTCGAACCCGTCTCGTGAACATCCGCCGATCCCGTAATCTTTCCCAAGACAACGACCAAAGGAAACATCATGGCCAGTGACGACATCTGGATTCTCGGAATCGCGATGACCAAGTTCGGAAAGCACTCCGACAAGGACATCGTCGACCTCGGCGCCGAGGCGGTCATGGCCGCGCTCACCGATGCCGGTGTCAGCATGCGCGAGATCGGCGTCCTGGCCGCGGGCAACCTCATGGGTGGTGGCGGATTCGGGCAGATGCTTCAGAAGCAGGTCGGCCAGACGGGAATTCCCGTGTACAACGTCACCAATGCCTGTGCCACAGGCGCCACGGCGTTGCGAACCGCGATCATGGCCGTCAAGGCCGGTGAGGTGAAGTTCGGATTGGCCGTCGGAGCCGAAAAACTCGCCGGTGCGGGATTGCTCGGTGGGGGCGGCAGCGCCAAGAAGGACGGCAACAAATGGGAGCCCAAGGGTCGGTTCGGGAGTGTCGCCCCGACCGACGGCCGCATCGGCACCGACACCATGCCGGGCACATTCGCTCAGGTCGGAATGGAGTACGGGCACAAGTACGGCGGCGTGTCCTTCGAGTTGTTCGCCCGCATCTCCGAGAAGAACCACGCCCACTCGACCCTCAATCCGATGGCCGCGTACCAGAAGCAGTTCACGCTCGACGAGATCATGAACGACATGATGATCGCGTACCCGAACACGCGTCCGATGTGCTCGGCCAACTGCGATGGCGCCGCGGCCGCGGTCGTCTGTTCGGGCGAGACCTTGAAGACGCTGTCCCTCGAGCAACAGCGCCGCGCCATCAAAGTGTCGGCATCGGTGCTCACCACCGACCCCTACCAGGAGTCGTGTCAGGTTCTTCCCGACGTCAACACCCTGACGCGCAACGCCGCCAAGATCGCCTACGAGCAGGCCGGAGTCGCACCGTCGGATCTCGATCTGGTCGAGCTGCACGATTGCTTCGCCACGGCCGAGTTGGTGCACTACGACAACTTGATGCTGTGTCCCGAGGGCGGTGCCGTGGACTTCTTCGACAGCGGTGCCACCTGGCGCACCGGGTCGACACCGGTGAACGTCTCGGGAGGCCTGGAGTCCAAGGGCCACCCCATCGCCGCGACGGGTATCGCCAACATCTGGGAAATCTGCCACCACCTACGCAACGAAGCCGGAAACCGTCAGATCGCCGACGCCAAGGTCGGACTGGCTCACGTCATCGGTCTCGGGTCGGCCTGTGGCATCCACATCCTGGAGCGCAGCGGACGCTGATCAAGCTCCCGTGGCGTGATAGCCACCGTCGACGTGGATCATCGATCCCGTGGTGGCGGGGAACCAGTCCGACAGGAGAGCCACCACGGCTCGGGCCACCGGCTCGCCGTCGGTGACGTCCCAGCCCAGCGGAGCTCGATCGTCCCAGACGTCCTCGAATTTCTTGAATCCCGGGATGGATTTGGCGGCCATCGTCTTGACCGGACCAGCGGCCACCAGGTTCGATCGGATGCCTCGTGGCCCCAACTCCTTGGCGAGATACCTGTTGATGCTCTCGAGTGCCGACTTGGCCACACCCATCCAGTTGTACGCCGGCCACGCCACCGTGTTGTCGAAATCGAGGCCGACGAAGGCCCCTCCTGCTCCCATCAGCGGCGCGAACACGTCGGCGAGGTGCTTGTAGGAATACGCGCTGATCTGCATGGCCACGGCGACGTCGGACCACTGCGCGGCCATGAAATCGTCACCCAGGCATACCTCGGGTGCGAATCCGATGGAATGCACCACACCGTCGACCGAGCCCCATTTCGTCGCCACGGCGTCGCGCACTGCCGTCACGTGCTCGGGCACCGTCACGTCGAGTTCGAGAACATCGACCACCACGGGCAACTTACGAGCGGTGCGTTGGGTCAAACTGAGCGCCCGACCTGCTCCCGTCAAGATGACGGTGGCACCTTCTTCCAGAGCCAAACGGGCGACTCCGAACGCGAGTGAGGCATCCGTGAGAACACCGGTGACCACGATCTTCTTACCCTCGAGCAGTCCCATGTTCTTCCTCCCAACGGCCAAACTAGACGACGGGAAGGATCTGCGACCCCCATGCCAGTGACACGGATGTGCAAGGCTGGACTGATGCGGATCGGGATTCTGGGGGGCACAGGACCGGCGGGGTCGGCGCTCGGCGCCCGCTTGGCGTCGATCGGATACGACGTGATCATCGGCTCGCGTTCGGCCGATCGTGCGTCCGAAGTGTGCACCGAGTTGGCCACGAAATACCCGGAGATTTCCGATCGATTGTCGGGAGGGGACAACGCACGGGCGGCTGCCGGCGACGTGATCGTCGTCGCGACCCCCTGGGATTCCGCCGCCACGACGGTTCAGGAGAACTCTGCGGCTCTCCGAGGCAAGATCCTCATCAGCATGGCCAACGCGCTCGTTCGCGTGGCCGGTGAGTTCCAGCCGCTTCTCCCGCCCCGAGGCAGCGTGGCTGCGCACATTCAAGCGGCGGCTCCATTGAGCAAAGTCGTGGCCGCCTTCCATCATTTGCCGGCCAAAGAATTGGGTCATCTCGGCACACCGATCGACTCCGACGTACTCATATGTTCGGATGATCGAGAGTCGATTCGTGTCGTCAGTGAGATCGTCGATCGGATACCGGGTTGTCGTCCGCTCGACGCTGGTCAACTGTCCAATGCCACGGCAATCGAGGCCTTCACCGCGGTTCTTCTGCAGTTGAACGTCCGGTACAAGACGCGTGTCGCCCCCAAGTTGACGGGAATCCGCGATCAGGAGATGCCTTCCGGGTGAGCATGCGCCTGTACGACACCTCACGTCGTGAGGTGGTTCCTTTCGAACCGGGTCATCGGGTGACGATGTACACCTGCGGAATCACACCCTACGATGCCACGCACATCGGACACGCCGCCACGTTCCTGACGTACGACGTTCTGCAACGTCGACTCATCGACATGGGACACGAGGTTCGTTGTGTGCGCAACGTGACCGACGTGGACGATCCGTTGTTCGCCAAGGCCCGACAACTCGGAGTCCACTACCTCGATCTGGCCGCCGGCGAGGAGGCACGTTTCGAACGGGACATGGAGGCACTCAACGTTCTTCCGGTCCACTCGACGCCCCGTGCGTCGTCGGCGATTCCCGACATCCGTGGCTTCATCGGCATGGTGCTCGAACGGGGATACGCGTACGTTTCGTCGGGCTCGGTCTATTTCGACGTCAGTAGATTCCCCAGCTTCGGCTCCGTGAGTCACTACACCCGGGAGCAGATGATCGCCTTCGCCCGCGAGCGTGGTGGTGACGTGGACAATCCCGCCAAGCGCGATCCACTCGATTTCGTTCTGTGGCATCCGTCAGCCGACGACGAACCCTCGTGGGAAGCGATGTGGGGCGCCGGACGTCCGGGCTGGCACATCGAGTGCAGTGCGCTCGCGTTGCGCGAGTTGGGTGAGACGATCGACCTTCACGGAGGCGGGAGTGATCTCATCTTCCCCCATCATGAATGTGAACGCGCCCAAAGCGAGGCCGCAACGGGAAGTCCGTTCGTGAAACACTGGATGCACGTGGCGATGGTCTACATGGACGGTGCCAAGATGTCCAAGAGTCTCGGAAATCTCGTCTTCGTGGATGCCCTTCGCCGTGAGTGGGACCCCCGGGCCATTCGACTGGCGATTCTGGAGAACTCGTACCGCCGTGAATGGGAATGGGCTTCCGATGCCATGCCTCGGGCCGCCAAGAGGCTGTCCGACTGGGGTCGGGGTCGCACGTCGGATCCAACCGTCATGGAACAGGTTCGCCAGCGGCTGGACGACGACCTGGACACCCCGGGAGCCATGGAGATCATCGACGGGGCCAGCCGACTCGGGATCGATGTCCGTGAGTCCGCCGGACTCCTCGGCATTCCCCTCTGAGGGGCCCGTCCGCCGTCTCGTCGCGTCTCGGGCTCATCTACTATTCGCCGAGACCGACATAGGGGGTGCAGGCGATGAAGGCGGAGGGTGCCGGCAAGGCCCAACAACGCTCCCGCCGGGCGCTGTCTCCGATCGCTCGTCGACTTTGGCACATCGACGTTTCCGGACTCGATCGGCTTCCCGCGAACGGTCCGGCGATTCTCTGTCCGAATCACATTTCCTTTCTCGACTCGGCCTTCCTGATGCTCGTGGCGCCACGGAACATTTCCTTCGTCGGCAAAGCCGAATACATGGATTCCTGGAAAACGAAGTTCCTGTTCCCGATGATGGGCATGATTCCCATAGATCGATCCGGCGGAGACAAGAGCCAGGGCGCTCTCGAGATCGCTCGGCGAGTACTCGATCGTGGTGAGCTTTTCGGAATCTTCCCGGAGGGAACCAGAAGTCGTGATGGCCATCTCTACAAGGGGCGCACCGGCGCGGCGCGCCTCGCCACGAGTGTCGGCTGTCCCATATTCCCGGTCGGCATCGTGGGCACCGACGCGATACAGCCGCCCGACGCGAAGGCTCCTCGACTTTTCGGACGGTGTTCGATCACGATCGGGCGCCCGATCAAGCCGGAGCGATACATGGCGGAGGGAGAACCTCATCGTGTTTGGCGTTCGATGATGGACGAGGTCATGTTCGAGATACGGGAGATGACCGGCCAGCGATATCGAAACATTTACGCCGGGTCGTCCTCGGAATCCGAAGAGGTCACGATCGGTGCGGTGGCTCACGTCCAGGATCCGACTCATCCCGTGCCCCGTCTCGTGGGGGCCATATCCGAGGGGCTTGGCGGGGACCAGCCGTAAACTCGGACCATGCCCGAGATAAAGGTCCTGCTTCCCGACGGTTCGGAGCGACCCGTGGCCGAGGGGTCGACCGTTCTGGATCTTGCCGCCGGAATCAGTCGCAATCTCGCCAAGGCCGCAGTGTCCGCCGTGATCGACGACGTCGAGACGGACGTGACCGCCACCGTCACCGACGGGGCTCGAGTTCGCATCGTCACTGCGGACAGCGACGAAGGTCGCCACGTCTTGCGACATTCGACCGCCCATGTCATGGCCCAAGCAGTCACGCGGCTCTTCCCGGGGGCGAAGTACACGATCGGTCCGGCCATCGAGAACGGCTTCTACTACGACTTCGATCTCGGTGGTCGCGCCTTCACGGAAGACGACCTCGCCGGCGTCGAGGCGGAGATGCGCTCCATCATCAAGGACGACCAACCTTTCACGCGCTCGGTGATCTCGATCGACGAAGCGTTGTCCCTTTTCGAATCGCAGCCCTACAAGTGCGAGATCATCCGTCGTGTGCGCGACGGCGGAGCCGATGGGTCCGACAGTGGGGAAGTGGGGGCTGACTCCGGCTCGGTGAGCCTGTACCGCAACACCCCGGAATTCGTCGACCTGTGCCTCGGTCCGCACGTCCCGACCACCGGTCGGCTCGGACATTTCAAACTCCAAAAGGTCTCATCGGCCTATTGGAGGGGCAACGAGAAGGGTCCGGTGCTACAACGGATCTACGGCACCGCCTGGGAGTCCAAATCCGCGCTCGAAGACCATCTCCGCCGGCTGGAGGAGGCCGAGAAGCGAGATCACCGGCGATTGGCGGTCGAATTGGATCTGCTGTCGTTTCCCAGTGAGCTCGGAGGCGGTCTCGCCGTCTGGCATCCCAAGGGCGCGACGATTCGCAAATTGATGGAGGACTACAGCCGCTCGCGTCACCAGGACGGTGGCTACCAATTCGTATTCACACCTCACTTGTCCAACGCGACTTTGTTCCAGACCTCGGGACATCTCGACTTCTACGCCGACGGTATGTACCCGCCGATGGAGATGGACAACGGCACCTACTACCCGAAGCCCATGAACTGCCCCATGCACTGTCTGATCTTCCGGGGTCGTCAACGCAGTTACCGGGAGCTTCCACTTCGATTGTTCGAACTCGGCACCGTGTATCGCTACGAACGCGCGGGGACTCTGCACGGCTTGATGCGGATACGTGGCTTCACCCAGGACGACAGTCACATCTATTGCACCCGGGAGCAGCTGCAAGGCGAGATCGTCTCGTTGCTGGATTTCATCGTCAGTGTCCTACGGGCGTTCGGTTTCGACGACTTTTCCTTTCACCTGTCGACCAAGGATCCGCAGAAGTACGTCGGATCCGATGAGATCTGGGACGAGGCAACCGCGGCACTCGAGGCGGCACTCGTCAGCCATGGTCTCGATTTCTCGGTGGAGGACGGTGATGCGGCTTTCTATGGTCCGAAGATCGACATCCATGTCCGTGACGCGATCGGTCGAACATGGCAGCTGTCGACCATCCAATGCGATTTCAACCTCCCCGAACGTTTCGACCTCGAATATGTCTCGAACGACGGAACCCGGCGGCGACCGATCATGTTGCACCGCGCATTGTTCGGCTCCGTGGAGCGCTTCTTCGGAGTACTGGTCGAGCACTATGCCGGCGCGTTCCCCACATGGCTGGCACCGTTGCAGGTTCGCGTGCTTCCGGTCGCCGAAACCCATGAGGCCTACGCCCAGGATGTGCGCGAGCGCCTCGAAGCACGTGGTCTCCGGGTCGACGTCATCGAGGCGTCCGATCCGCTCGGTAAACGGATCCGAAGCGCGAAATTGGAGAAGATCCCGTACGTGTTGGTCGTCGGTGATGACGACATGACGGCGGGAACGGTGGGAGTGAACGCCCGCGGTGCCGAAGTCGAGCGCGGGGTCACGGTCGAGGATTTCGCGCATCGCCTCATTCGCGAGATCGAGTCGAATCCCATCGCTTCATGATCGAGAATCTGTGGGCTGGCTGGCGCGGCCGGTATCTGTCATCGCTGGCGAGACGTGGCTCGAGCGACGGGGAGGACGTTCCTTCTCCCGGGAGCGGTCCCAGCGTCTTCACGGCGATCCTTCGGTCCGGACTGCCCGACGAGGAGACATACATCGTTCACCGCTCCTCTCGGGTCTTCGTGATCCTCAACGCTTTTCCCTACGCCGTCGGGCACTCGATGGTGCTTCCGTATCGGCAAGTGGCCGACATCGACGAGCTGACCTCTGAGGAGTCCGATGATCTCTGGCGAACTGTCACCATCGTCTGTCGTGCGGTTCGGCGAGAGTACGAGCCCCAAGGTCTCAACGTCGGGATCAACCTGGGGTCGGCTTCGGGAGGAAGTGTCGAGGAACATCTCCACGTTCACGTCGTTCCCCGTTGGAACGGGGACACGAATTTCCTGGCCGTGACCGCCAACGCCAAGGCCATACCCGAAGCCCTCGGTGTGACCGCTGCCCGTCTACGGACCGCGCTCCGCGACATCGAGTCGGGTCCCGCGCGGGCGTAACCTGCCGACATGGATGAGCACAATTCAGCGGGTCATGCACCGCCCTCCGCCGACATTCGAGACACCCTCCCCGCCGATTTGAACGCCGTGGATAGTCGATCCGAGTATCGGTTCCCGGACAACAGCCGACGTCGCATACCGGCGATCATCTACGTGATTGCCGGTGCGTTCGTGCTCGTCATGAGGATGATCGATCCGGACTCGTCGTCCCTGAATGACGGTCTGGTGGCCGGCGCCGTGGTCCTCGTTGCCTTCGGGTCGTTCTCGCTACTGTCCGGATGGCGAATGAGCATCGACGAGCAGGCGGCCTTGGCGGCAGCGGGAGGAGCCGTGGGGTTCGCCGTCGGTCACGCTTCTGCTCAGCAGGTCTGGCGCGGAGTGCGCAGTCGCCCGACATGGAGAGTGCTCTGTTATTCCGACGAGGATCCCCCGTTGCGACGTGGTCTGGTGCTCGTCGATGCGATCGACGGATCGGTGAAGGAGCACTTCGTCGAAGAGAATCTGGAGAAGTGGGACGACATCACGAACTGAGTCCGCATCGCCGGGTGTGCGGTTGTCGCGCGAGCATCGTGCCTGCATGACGGGTATTGGCCGCCTGGTCGCCCACCTTGGCGCTGCGACCTTTCTAGACTGACAACATGTTCGACGGCCACCTTCGTAGTTCGGTCGACAAAGCGGTCAAGCCATTGGGCGACGGCTTGCGTCGCACGCGGATGACTCCGGATCACCTGACCATCGCGGGAATGGTCATCGCGATCGGCGCCTCCATCGCCATCGGTGCGGGTTACCTGCCACTCGGATTACTGCTCGTGATTCTGGCCGCCCTTCCGGACCTGCTCGACGGGGCCCTCGCCAAGGCATCGAACACGTCCAGCCAACGTGGTGCTTTCTTCGACTCGGTCGTCGACAGGGTCACCGACGCACTTTTGTTCGGTGGGGTCGCTTGGTATTTCACCAACGAACACTCACCAAAGACGGCCCTGTTGCCTTTGGCCGTTTCGGCGGTCAGTTCGGTGATCTCCTATGAGCGGGCCAAGGCCGAGTCCCTCGGATTGTCGGCCAAGGGCGGACTCATGGAGCGCGCGGAGCGAATCATCTTGCTGTGTCTCGGTTTGCTCTTTCCCGTCCTCTTGCTGCCGATCATGTGGATCATGCTGGCCCTCACCACGGTGACTGCGGTCCAACGTTTCGTGAAAGTCTGGAAGCAGGCTGCGGTCGCACCGGTGACAGCGGCTCGAATCGAACAACGCCGATCCCGTCGTCAGAGTCGTCGGTCGGCGCGCCTCGGTCGCCGATCCCGTTCGTCTTCACGTCCTCGCTGACGACGTGTCCCGTCATCCGCGACAGGAAATCTCCGAAACACTGACGGTCGGGGCGTACAAACTCGGCTCCTTGCTGTCGAAAGGCGTGCCGACCGCCTTCTCCGCACTCGTCGGTACGGCCATCGGTGGGCCGGCTTCGCTGGCGATGCGCGACAAACGCGCCATGGTCGAGCGACACATGCGACGGGTGGTGCCAGACGCCACCGAGTGGCAGATCCGTCGTCTCACGCAAAAAGTCTTCGACAGTTACGCGCGGTACTACATCGAGAGTTTCCGGCTACCGGCCCTGTCCGCGCGTCAGGTCGCCGCTTCGTTCTCCGTCGAGGGATACGACGAGCACTTGATCCCGGCACTCGAACGGGGCAACGGCGCCATCCTCGCGTTGCCCCACCTCGGAGGTTGGGAGTGGGCCGGTCGCTGGGCGGCGGACCTCGGCAACAAGATGACCGTCGTCGTGGAGCCCTTGCAGCCTCCCGAACTCTTCCAGTGGTTCGTGGAGTTGCGTGAGAAGTTCGGGATGAGAGTCATACCCGTCGGTCCGGATGCCGGATCGGCGGCACTGTCCGCGCTACGCGCCAACGAGGTCCTGTGCTTACTCTGTGATCGCGACATCAACGGGGGAGGTGTGGCCACACGTTTCTTCGGTGAGTCGACCCTCCTGCCGGCCGGGCCGGCGACATTGGCGTTACGGACCGGAGCGGCGCTTTTGCCGACTGCCGTCTATTTCTCCGACCGTCGCGACGGTCACCTCGGTGTCATACGTCCACCGATTCCCTGTCTCCGCGAAGGCCGTCTTCGCGCCGATGTCGAACGGATCACCGGCCTCGTGGCTCGCGAATTGGAGAGCCTCATCGAACGAGCGCCCGAGCAGTGGCATCTGTTGCAACCGAACTGGCCCTCGGACCCCGGCTATCCCTTCACCGTCGGTTCCGGTGGTTCGGATCCTACGGACGAGGTTTAGGCTGTGAGAGTGCGTCCGCGGGTACCGATGTTCATCGTTGCCGGCGTGCTTTGGGCGGTTTCCTGTGGTTCGGATTCCTCGGCCACCATCGTCCTTCGAGACGCCGACGACATTCAGGTGATGACACCCGAGGAGGTGGCCGCCATGAAAGCGTCGGCGACCACGATCGCCACCGACGGCAACCTTTCATCCGATGGTTCACCCCCGCCGGCGTCCGAAAGCGGCGACACGATCCCGTTGAACGAGGACGATCGCCCGGCCGAATTGAAGCTCTTCGATGCCTACGCCGAGTTTCGGGGATGTATCGAAGACTCCGGTGAGACCATCAGGGGAAATCTCCAGGACCCCAACAATCCGGCGTACCAGGATCCCGAGTACCTCGAACTCATTCAGAAGTGCGCGGCCCGCAGCGACATCATCAATGTTTTGAACGAGGTCGAGGCGACCCGTACGTCATTGACTCCCGAGCAAATCGAGGAGCGAAACGTCGCTTTCAAATTGCTCAGCGAATGTTTGAAGAAACGTGGATGGAAGATCGAAACCGCCGTCGATGCCCAGGGGTTGATCAATCCGACGAGGTTCGAATCGGCCGAGGGTGACCTGGACGATCGCGACATCAATCAGTGCCTGTCGGAGACCGGAATCAACGACGCCATCGAGAACGGTTGATCCAGAAAGTGGTGAACACATGAATTCGCGAATGAAGATCGTGGGGGGTCTCGTCGGCGCGGCCCTCCTGACTCTCGTCGCCGTGTTGGCTGTCGGATCCGGGGGGAGTGACTCGAACGACGAATTGCTGATCACTCCTCGTCTCGTCGAGCGACGCGACCTCCAAGACGTGTTGACCGTCAGCGGAGAAGTACGTCGAGACGAAACGCGCAAAATCAACTCCGCCGTCGACGGGAAGGTCAGCTACATCAACGTCGATGATGGGGAGACCATCGAGGTGGGGGATGCGATCCTCGCCCTCGACGGTCGGGCGTCGGTTGCCGTGAACGGGGACTTCTCGTTTTACCGGCGGCTTTCCGTCGGGAGTGTCGGCCCGGACGTCCGTCAACTCGAGGAGATCCTGGTGGCCGCCGGGCATGACATCGATCGCCCCGATGAACTCTTCACCGAGGAAACCCGACGCGCTTTGGCCGAGTGGCAGCAAACCCGCGGGTACGGAGGTGCGACCCCCGAGGGGAATGAGACCCTGACGGTGGGCTTGCTTTCCAACCCCTCGGCGTACAACGTGGGTCGCGCCAACACGGTGGCTTTCACCGTGACACCCGCGATCCCCAGCACGTCCGGATCGGGTGTACATCCCCGTGTCGTTTTGCCGGTGATCGGAATATCGGTCGACAAGGCTCGGGCGAACGAAGGCGAGGAGCTGACCTACACCGTGACCGCGTCGGTGGCTCCAGCTTCCAATCTGGTCATAGCCATCGCCTCCGGAGGCGAGGCCACCGAGGGTGACGATCCCTTGGATGGCGACGATTACAGCGAGATTCTCGGCTCGGTGACTTTGCCCGCCGGTCAGACCTCCATCACGTTCACCGTCGACATATTCGTCGACAACGTCATCGAGGATGAAGAGGACCTCACGGTGACCCTGACCGAACAATTCGGCACCGATCCGGATTATGACGTCGGACCCACCAACCAGGCGCGAACGGTCATCGAGTCCAACGGGGCGGACCTCGACCCGCGCCTGACCGTGACGGCGAGTAACCAATCGCTCGACGAAGGGGGCACGGTCACCTTCACGGTGCGAACGACCGTCGAATCGAACCGGGACATCGACTTCGAGGTTTTGCTGTCAGGCACGGCAACGGGCGATGCCGACTACGTACTGCCGGACGACGATGACTATTCGATTCCAGCCGGTGCGCGGAGCACCCAGATTCAGGTTCAGGCCCGTCGAGACGACGCGGTCGAACCGGACGAGACGTTGATCTTCACGTTGCTCGCGGATGTGCCAACCGGCGGTCGGGCGCCGGAATACTCTTTGGGCGAATCCGTCAGCTCGACTGTCACCATCGAGAGCTCCGATCTACCGGAGATGACGTTGCTCGGCGGAGGAACCGTCGCCGAGGGGCGGTCGGGATCCTTCCGTATCGTGGCCGATTCTCCGGTCACCGAGGACACATCGGTGAATTATCAAATCAGCGGAACCGCAACCAACGGAACCGATTTCGACGTCCTCACCGGAACGGTCATCATGCGTGCCGGTTCTTCGAGCGTCTCCGTACCGGTCAATTTCACGAACGACGACGTGGTGTTCGAGCCATCCGACATGATCGTCGCGGATTGGCCAGCACGGGTCGGAACGGTGGAAGTCGACGAGGGCGAGTTCGTGCTGCAGGGAGCTGTGATGCTGAATCTCACCGAGCCACAGTTCACCATCACGATGAAGGTCAGCCCATCCGATCGCGCGGAGTTGGCGGTGGGTCAGGTCGTTTCGGTCGATCTGACGGTCGGTGGTCAGGTACTCCCCGGGGTGATCTCCGAACTCGACGACAGCGCCACGGTGGGGGCCCAGGGTGAGGAGACGTACGAAGGCACGATCGAGGTGCAAGGCGACTTCTCGGCGGTGGACGGTGCAACCGTGTCGATCGACGTGACTCTGGCCGAGGTCGAGGACGCACTCGTGGTGCCGGTGGCCTCCGTCCTCCGTTCGGCCGATGGGGACATCGTCCGCATCGTGAACGATCAAGGAACCATCTCACGTGTTCCGGTGGTCATCGGGTTGATCGACGGCGAGTGGGCCGAGATCAAGGAGGGCCTCAAGGGCGACGAATTGGTCATCGTCGACATCGAGTCGGGTGCGTCGGCCGATGACTCCGGCGGCGCCTGACGTCATGTCCGACGTCATGTCCGACGTCCTCATGCGACTCGAGGGCGTCTCGCGTTGCTATGGCTCCGGGGAGGCGACGGTGTGGGCCTTGCACGACGTCACTCTGTCGATCCATGCCGGAGATTTCGTGTCGATCGTCGGACCGTCGGGAAGCGGAAAGTCGACGATGCTCGGACTGCTGGGTTGTCTCGACTCGCCGACATCTGGCTCCATCACCGTTGGGGGAGTCGAGGTCACCGGTCTCGCCGACGCTGCGCGCACCCATGTGCGTGGACAGAGCATCGGGTTCGTGTTCCAGCAGTTCCACCTCATTCCGCACCTCGACGCTCTCGGAAACGTCGAGACGGCTCTGCTGTACCGCGACTTGAAGCCTGCCGAGCGTCGCGAGCGCTCCATGGAGTCACTGGAGCGGGTGGGACTCGGTCACCGGTTTGATCACCGCCCCGTCCAGCTTTCCGGCGGAGAACAACAACGCGTCGCCCTGGCTCGGGCCCTCGTGACCCAACCCAAGATCCTCCTCGCCGATGAACCCACCGGTGCGCTCGACACACGGAATGCGGCGAACGTGATGGAAATCCTCGCCGGACTTCAATCCGACGAACGAGCGGTGGTGATCGTCACCCACGACACCGATATCGCCAATTCCGCGGCGCGCAAAGTGTCGATGCTCGACGGACGAATCGTGAGTGACGAGGTTTTGCGGTGAACGTGTTCCGTGACCTGGTCCGGGTCGCCATGGTCGGTTTGCTCGCCCGTAAGGTCCGCACCCTTCTTCTCCTTCTCGGGCCGATGATCGGCGTGGCCGCCATCATCGCCGCGGTCGGACTCACCGACTCGGCGAAAGGAGACCTCAAGGCCAAGGTCGCCGAGCTCGGGACGAACCTCGTGGAAGCCTCGGCTTCGAGTTCGTTCGGAGGGCAGAACCCCACTCTGCCACGAGACGTCGTCGAACGGGCCATGACCGTCACCTCGGTGCGCTCGGTCGCGCCAATCGTCGAGCTTTCCAACATCATCGTGACTCCGTACGAGGAGGCGCGGGAGAAGTACGAAACGGTTCCCATACCGGTTGTCGGAGCGGATGAGAATCTTCCCGTGGTCCTCGAGGTCCCCATGGTCTCCGGTCGGTGGATCAACTCCTTCGATGAGGGATCCAATGCCCGTAGTGCCGTGATCGGTGTCGGTCTGGCGCGTGAATTCGGGGTCCTGCCCGAGGAATTGCGCACCATCGACGTCGGTGGGTTCGATTACACGGTCGTGGGAATTCTTGATTCGGTGCTACTCGAGCCGGGCTTCGACACCGCGGTGTTCATTTCGTTCGCGAGCGCGGAGAACGACTTTCTCGACGACGACGTTCTTCCGAACAAAATCTACGCCCGCGTCGACCCATCGCGAGTCGACGAGACGGCCGACGCACTCACGACCGCCATCGGACTCGGCGGCCCCGACGAGGTGAAGACGGATGTGAAAAGCGAAGCACTGGAGTTGGCCGCTCAATCGGATCGCCAACTGCAGTTGATCGTGGTGTCGATGGGTTTGTTGGCGATCATCGTCGGCGGTCTGGGTATCGCCAATGTGATGTCCATCTCGGTCATTCAACGATCGAGTGAAATCGGAATCCGACGCGCCCTCGGTCACACGCGAAAGATCATCGCGGTCCAGTTCCTGCTCGAGGCGATCGTGGTGGGTGTGATCGGTGGAATCTGTGGCGTGTTGTTGGGAATGCTCGCGATCTTCGTGGGAGCTTCCATCGCCGGTTGGGTTTTCGTCATGGCGCCGTGGTTGGCCCCCGCGGGCGTCGTCCTGGCGATCACGATCTCGGTCATGGCCGGTTTGTATCCCGCCCGTCGAGCGGCTCGTCTGGAGCCACTCGAGACGCTGCGTCTCGGCTGACTCGTCAGCGATACGACATCTCTGACCCGTCAGCGATACAGGTCGAACAACTGGCCGATGGCCTTCACCTGACCACCACTGGTGCTCGACATGACGGCGATCGGTTCGACGCCGATCGATCGCCAGCGTTCGAACCCGTCCAACACGTCTCGTGCCGTGCCGAACAACGTGCAGTCGGCCAGCCATTCGTCGCTCATCAGCGATCCGAGATCGACGGAGGTCGTGTCGGCCATCGCATTCTCGATGCGCTCCATCTCCTCGACGTATCCGGCGGCTTTCCAGTAGTTGCGATAGTTCGGAAGTCGCACGTAGGTCGTCATCGTTCGACGATTGATGGCCGCCGCGGCCACTTTGTCATCGTCGATGACGGTCGGAATCATGTTCGCGACGTAAAAACCGCGACCGCGGAGAACGGCGGGTATGCGCTCGACTTGAGACGTCGTGTGCCGGAAACTCGCGTTGGCCCACAGGGCCCCCTCACCGATCTCACTCGCCAGATCGAGCATTCGGTCACGAAGAGCAGCCACGTAAATGGGCGGCAGCTCGCCTCCGTACTTCGCGTTGCTCCGAAGCGCCTCGACGAACGAGCGCATATCGGAAAGCGGCGGGCCCATCGTTGCTCCCGTACGTCGAACCATCGGCTCGTGGCTGACGCCGAGACCCAACGCGAATCGTCCACCTGACAACTCGTGGGTGTGACTGGCCAGAGCCCCGATCTCTCCGATCGCATTTCCGTAGATGCCCTGAATCGCGGTGAAGAAGCGGATGGTGCGGGTTTCATGGGCCAGGCTCACACCCAAGCCGAGCGCGCCACCGAGACTCGGACACGCCAGGGCCGGGAATCCGAGCCGCTCCGCCTCGTGGGCCAATTCAAGAATCGCACGACGCTTACCCGGTGAGGCGACGATCGAGAGCGCGGGTAGAGCGGTGTTCGAGGCGGACACGAGCGGCATGAGGCGACGGTACTTCAACGACCGAGACCGAGGCGTAGTGGTCATTCGGTATCTTGTGTCCTCGTGCCCGCATCCGACCGTCTCCGAATCGGCTTGTTGTGCCCGTACAGCCTCACCACTCCGGGTGGCGTCCAAGGTCAGGTCATGGGCCTCGCCCGCGAATTGCGTCGAATGGGTCATGAAGTCCGTGTCCTCGGTCCGTGCGACGGTGCACCGCCGGACACGTTCGTCACTCCGCTCGGAGATTCCCTTCCCACCGCGGCCAACGGATCGGTGGCGCCTTTGGCACCGGATCCCTCGGCCTCCCTGCGGACCATTCGCGTCCTCAAGGACGAGGAATTCGACATCCTTCATCTCCACGAGCCACTGTCTCCCGGCCCCACCTTCACCTCACTCGTCATGCAGATGGCGCCGATCGTCGCCACCTGGCTGATCGGGATGCAGGGCGTGGGGCTGGCCGGCCTCTATATGTCGGCC
>JAURHL010000070.1 GCA_030833305.1 Acidimicrobiales bacterium
AGCGCCATCGACAACAACGGCAGACGCCATCCTCCCCACCGGATGCCGGCGATGAACAGGACCGCCACCAGCAAACTGATGAGAATCAACAGATTCAGCGCGGGCAATTGAGCCTTCACGTCGGTGTACGTGGCGCCCTGCACGACGCCTCGTGACGAGACCGTCAACTCGAATCGCTGCAACCAGTAATCGGCGGCCTTGATGACGGCCAACAACGAGAACAGGATGCTCATGTGCACGCGGCCGCTCTTGGTGATGCGCTGACCCGGCATCTGCACTCGCACGGCGCCATTCAAGAAGTGCATGGCCGCCGTCATCAGGATGACCAACACCAATGCGGCGAAGGCCCAGTCGACGACGAACGTCAGGAACGGCAACCGGAAGACGTAGAAGCCGGCGTCGACCCCGAACTGTGGGTCGCTCACTCCGAAAGATTTCGAGTGCCGAAACAACAGCCAGTCCTGCCACTGCGCGATGGCGGGAACTCCGACGATCAAACCGAAGACGATCGAGATCGCCAGACGCAGAATCCGAGTGCGCTTGCCGACGAACATGCGATACCGCTGCACCACCTCGCGTTCGGGACCCTCGGGAAGATCGGCCGGAGCGAGACGCTCGGCCAGGGTGAGACTGATGAACGCCACGATGGCGAAGCCGACGGAGAAGACCGCACCCAGGAAGATCTTCGACTTGAGCACCGCCCAGAAGGTGTCACCGCGATCCACCGAATCGAACCACAGAAGATCGACGTAGAAACCCGCCAAGGTGCGCGCCGACAGAACGAGCAAGACGAGCAATGCCGCGACCACCAGAAGGATGATCCGACCTTTCGACACCTTGAACGAACGAGGGGTGCGAGGGCGACGTGGCCCCCGAGGCAGATCCGAGGCTGGTCTCACGAGCCGAGACTAGTTCTGGTGCGGAACGAGTGCACAGCGGCACCCCGAATGTGCCGGTGCATGTTTGTGGCCCGTGGGGAAGGCGTCGCCGGCCCTCACCGCTCCGGCCAACGAATTGTCCTCGGCGTCGGCACAGGCCGGACCATTGGGGTCGACTTTCCAGCACACCTTCGCACCCGGATCGAGCGCGGCCAGTGCCCCGCGTCCGTGGGCCGCGTGACCGATGTCGTCGACATGGGTGTCGATGTGTTGATTCTTCCATTCGCGGTACACGAGGCGAACGAGTGAGGCCAGCTCGGTGTTGTCACCGGCGGCTTGGGAGATGCTGCGGCTCAAGCGTTCACGAAGCGGAGCCACGATCGACGAGATGATCTGCTCGTTCACGGCCGCCATCTGCTTGACGATGACCTTGGCCAATTCCTTGTCGGACGCGTCGCTCAACGAGCGAGCGCCGGCCAGTGCGGCACTCTTGACCGCTGCTTCCATCGCACCGGTGTAACGCGCGGCGTGATCGGACTTGGGCCCGACGATGGCGTCGAGGGTCTTCACCGGCTTCTTCCCACGCAGGGTGTCGAGAACCTGATTCTGTTCGTCGGCCAGGACGCGCTTCACCTTGCGGCTCATGGTGGCGATGATCGGAGCCAACACCTCGTCGCGCGTCTGGAACACCGTCGCCTCCGGCTGCTCGTCGGTAGCGGAGTCCGTGACGGGAAGGTCGATCACGGGAGCCTCGATGGGCTTCACCGGTGCGTTCGGTCGACCCGTCGGTTTCGTTTCGTCGGTGGCGGCCACGCTCGCGGCCTCCACCTTGGCCACCTCTTTCGCGGCCACCGTGTCGGCGCCGGCACGACGCAACTTCGCGAAGAGATCGTCCACCGGAGCGGGCTTGGACCGCGACGTCGAACTGGACGGAACGACGACAGGCGCTTCCATCGGCGGATCCGACTCGTCGTCGGCGTCGTCGTCGAGATCGTCGTCGGCCATGTCCGCCACCGACATGGTTCGTTGATCAGAACGGGGGAAGAGCGACACCACGTTCGAGGTCGTGGTCACCACTTCGTCCACGACCGTGTCCTCGACGACCGGAGTCTCGTCGATCGTGGTGATGTCGATGGGCTCGGGATGGTCGACGACCGTGTTCACCACCGGAACGTCGACCACCGGATCGTCGTCCTGGTCGTAGGGAACCGGCGCGACGGTGGTCATGGCCTCGGCAGCCGGCAACTCGGCAGCCTGCACGATGATCGGCACCGGGCCGGTGGTGTTGGCCAGATTCACGAACTCGTTTGTCTCGTCCGACGATTCGTCGAGGTCGCGCAGGACGTCATCGGTGGCCAGTCGGGCCCGCTCGAACGCCTGAATCAGCCTTTCGCGACTGTGCATCAGGTCCTCGAGCTGCTCGCGAGCCAATTCGCGGCGCTTGGCCACGTCGGCCAGCACCCGCTCGCGATAGGCGCGGGCCTCGTTCACCATGTCGCGACCTTGCTGTTTGGCCATCAGAATCTCGGATTCGGCGTCCGAGGAGGCGTCCTGACGGCGACGAGCACCCTCCAACTCGGCATCTTCACGTATCCGGGCCGCCTCGTCGGTCGCCTCGCGGATCAGGCGGGTGGCGGTCTCGTCGGCCCGGGTCTTGATCTTGGCGGCCGCCTCGCGGGCGGTTTGGACGATGCGCAGGGTCTCTTCGCCCAGCATCGCCGCCACGGCGTCCTCGTCCAGCTCCAGGGGTGCCATTGGGGCCCCATGCTGGGCATTTGCCAGCTCACGCTCCAGGAAAACGACCCGCTCTTGGAGGCGGGACAGCTCGGCGGAGACCATGCGCAAGAAGTCCCGGACCTCGTTCTGGTCGAAGCCACGGCGTGCGGACGGGAACGTCGCCCCCGCCACGGCGGTGGGCGACGACGGGTCGGGTCGCGAAAACGAGATAGCCATTGGAGGGATAGTACGAAAACCCTGTGGAAAAGGGGTGGCAATCAGGGCTTTCGGTGTGGGTCACCCATCACAGGCGGTCTCCGGACCGGCGCGGTCGCCCGTCAGAGGGGGTCGCCGCCACGGTCGGCGAGAACGGCCAAGGCCTCCTCCAGGGTGGCCACCGGAATGATCTCCACCGCGTCGCCCACGGCGGCCTGGGCCCTGGCGATGTCGGCCTCTCCCTGAGCGGTGGGAACCAGGAAGTAGCGGGCACCCGACCGCTCGACCGCGATGGCCTTTTGCACCAGCGCCCCGATGGCCCCCACCGAGCCGTCCTCGGCGATCGTGCCGGTGACGGCCGCACCAGCGCCGGGGATCAACTCGCCTGGGGTGAGTTGATCGATCAATGCCAAGGTGAAGGCCAATCCGGCGCTCGGGCCACCGATGCGATCGGTGTCGAAGACCACGTCGAAGGGCAAGCTGACCGTGCGGGTGTCGCGGGCCGAGAAACCCACGATGGTCCGCCCGGGCTCATCGGGGCTGGCGATCAACTCCACTTCCACCGTGCGCGATTCTCCTGCCAGCGAGAGAACGGCAAGGGTGGCGATGTCACCGGGCTCGGCATTCTTCAACGCCTCGGAGATCTTCGACACCACGTCGATCGTGACCACTCCGTTGCCGGCGTCGATGGATTCGATGACATCACCGACCTCCAGCACCCGACACGCCCGACGAGGTGGTGCCGACTCCTCGCACAACGTCGTGTCGAATCCGGCGACTTGAGCCGGCCCTTCCGTGAAAGTGGCATCCATCCCCAGATACGAAACGGCGACGTACGCGGCGATCTCTTTCGCGGTGGCCATCGCGCCGAGTTGGATCTCACGATTGGCCGATGGATCGCAATCACCGAAACGTTCTTCGCACGTGAGCACGTCGACGTACGGGTCCAACCAACCCATGAAGGACTGCAATGCGGTGAGTTCGTTGCCGAGGGCGGTCACGAATCGCACGCCGTTCTCGGGTGGATACACCTCCACCTCGTCTCCGACGATGGTCAATCGATCTCCGACCGTCGACGCCGCACCGGGTGCGGTTTCGTAGCGCTGGATGGGCCACACCGTGGCCCCGAGAACCACCACCACGATGAGGAAGGCGATGGTCATCGCCGGGATACCCCACGCCTGGGATCGGAGCGACAACGGTGACGGCTGGACCCCGACTACCGTTCCTTCTCGCGTGTCGCTCACTGAAATCTCCACCCGCGTGGCCATCGTGGCCGGCTTGGCCCTGATCGCCCTGCTCATTGTCGTGCGTCGCAAGCCTGCCAGATACGAGACCGATTCACCACGCGACCATGTCGGCTGGCGCACGACCGGAGAACAGGGGATCGACGAGGCCGATCAAGCAGAGATCGAGCCCTTGCGCAAGAAGGCTCTTGAAACCATGGGCCTCGGTGCGATAGCAATCTTCGGGGGAATCGTGGTCGCGATCGTGGTCTCCCTGTCCATTTCCTGGATCGTCACCAATTTCTTGAACCGCTTGTGAACACACCCGAGTCATCCGAACACGCCGAGCGACGTCGCCTGGTCGTCCTCGCCGGACACACCGGCGATCTCGACACCATCCGCGAAGGCCTCGAACACGACGCCGCCACGGTGCGCGACGCCGCATTGGGCGCATTGGCCCGAATGGAGATGCTCGACGAGAGTGTGCTGAACCGTTTTCGACTCGACACCGACGCCCGCGTGCGCAATCGCGTCGCCGAGCTGGCCGCGAATTTCCCCGGCTTCGACTTGCTGCCCTTGTTGAACGACGACGATCCGATGGTGGCCGAGATGGCCGCGTGGTCCTGCGGTGAACACGAGAAAGTGTCCGACGCGATCATGGAGCGGTTGATCGCCATGACAACCGGTCACTCGGAACCGTTGGTGCGCGAAGCGTCCGTGGCTGCTCTCGGAGCCATCGGTGACGATCGTGGTCTGCCCGCCATCCTCGGCGCGTGTGGCGACAAGCCCGCCATCCGCCGTCGCGCGATACTCGCTCTCGCTCCGTTCGACGGACCCGAGGTCGACGCCGCCCTCGATCAGGCCATGCAGGACCGCGATTGGCAGGTGCGTCAAGCCGCCGAGGATCTGCTCGGTTGACGGGTCGCCCTCAGGCGCCCTCGAGAATCAGCAGAATCCCGAACACCACGAACAACACCGAAGCCCCATAGCGAATCGCTTTCTCGGGCAAACGCGCTCCGAGGTGGTACCCCACGAGGATCGCCAAAGCGTCGGCGGCCACCATGCCCAGAGTGGAACCCAACCACGTCCCGAAGATGCCCTCCTTGGTGGCCAACGTGATGGTGGCCAGCATCGTCTTGTCTCCCAACTCGGCGAGAAAGAACGCCACACTGGCCGCGACCACCGCGCTACGCGTTCCCTTGTCGACGCGATCGACCTCGTCATCGTCGAGGGAGTCACCGCGCAGCGTCCATCCGGCGAACACCAGAAACGCGATGCCGGCGATGATCGCGATGGTGTCGGTGGGTATGCGAGCCCCGAGGGCCGCTCCGATTCCCACGCTGATCGCGTGCGTCACCGCCGTGGCGATGGTGATTCCCAACAACACCGGCCACGGCTTGTAACGAGCGGCGAATGCCATCGCCATCAGTTGACTCTTGTCCCCCAGCTCGGCGACGAAGATGACGCCGAAACTCAGCAGAAACGCGGAGAGCATTCCCGGGTCAGGAGGCGCAGCAGGCGTTGCCGCCGTCCGACTTGTTGCCGAGGGAAATGTTGACGAACTGCTCGACGTCGGCGTGCTTCACGTAGAACTCCCACTTGTGGCCGTCGGCCCCGTCCACCCACGTCTCGGTCTTTTCGGCGAAGCAACACTGCGTCTCGTCGATCCCCGTGGTCTGCAGACCCGCCTCGCGCATCCGACGATCGGCGGCCACCACTTCCTCGGCGGTCTCGGTCTCGACCCCGAGGTGGTTGATGGTGCCGTGCTCGCCGGCACCCTCGAAGATCACCAACTTCAGCGGCGGATTCTCGATGGCCCAGTTGGCGTAGCCGGGCTTCACCTTGGCCGGAGCCTCCCCGAACAACTTCGTGTAGAAGTCGATGGCGGTGTCCAGATCATCCACGTTGAGGGCGAGTTGCAAACGCATGCCTCGTTCCTATCACCTCGGCCGGCCATGCCAAACTGACGCATGACCTTTCTTCGATCCGGCGAGGCGGTTGACGCCTACATCGCCCTGCGCCGTCGGGTGATCGATCTGATCCGCTCGGTTCCGGACGAGGATTCCGTTCGGGTCGTGCCGTCGTGTCCGGCCTGGAGCACCTCCGCGCTCGTCGCGCACATGATGGGCGTGAACGAGGACATCCTCGCGGGCCGCATGGAGGGCGTCACCACCGACGCCTGGACGCAGGCACAGGTGGACCGCCACACCGGAGAGTCGCTACGGCAGTTGGCCGACGGATGGGAGTCGATCGCGGCCGACTTCGACGCCGTTCTGCCGCACATACCTGCGCCGGTGAACTCGCAACTCGTCATGGATGCCGTCACCCACGAACACGATCTGCGCCATGCACTGGGTTCGTCCGACGCACGTGACACCGACGCGGTGCATGTCGCACTCGGCTGGTTGTTCGACATGGCCGAGACGAAGCAGTCCGGACTCGGTCAGCAGTTGTCGGAGTCGGGCGTCGCACCCTTCCAATTGTTGCGATCCCTCACCGGACGACGCTCGATGGACCAAATCGCCGAACTCGGCCTGCCGGCGTCATTGTTCGAGGAGATGCTGCACGGATCACCCTTGAAACCACCGGCGGTCGCCATCGAGTCGATCCGATGAGAACGCCCGAACGACAGGAGAAAACATCATGAGCGCGGAGACCAACACGGGGACGAAGGCCACCTTCACCAAATTCGAGGATTCCACTCGCGAGGAGTGGGCCACCATCATGGAATGTCTGAAGGTGACACAGTCGCTCGTCCCCGATCGCATCTTGGAGCAACTGCGCCATCTCGAATCGGACGACGGAGGTTTTCCCATCTCGCGTCTCGAGCATTGCCTGCAAACCGCCACGCGCGCCATGCGCGGTGGCGAGAGCGACGAATACGTGGCCTGCGCCCTCATCCACGACATCGGTGACACGCTGTCGCCGTACAACCATCCCGCCATCGCCGCGGCCATCGTGAAGCCCTTCGTCAGCGAGGCGAACCATTGGATGGTCGAGCATCACGGCATCTTCCAGGGTTACTACTTCTGGCACCACATCGGTCTCGACCAGAACGCGCGCGAGGCGTACCGAGGCAGCCCGCACTGGGAGTACACGGAAGAGTTCTGCGCCAAGTACGACCAGGTGGCCTTCGATCCCGATTACGAGAGCGAGCCCCTCGAGTACTTCGAACCTCTCATTCGCGCCACTTTCGGCGGCCGCTGAAACACGAACGGAGCCGGCTGAACGTCGAAGAACGTCTGTTTAGTCACTGGTTGACTATTCGACGTTTCGCCCGTACCCTGCCCTCATGAGGTCCCGGCTCGTTGCGACACTCCTCGTGGCGCTCGGTCCTTTCGTGATCGCCGCCTGCGCGGACGGCGACACCACTTTGCGAGTGATGGCCGCGTCGTCCTTGTCGAATGCCTTCACGGACATGGAGAGTGCCTTCGAGCGCGAGAACCCGAACGTCGACGTGGTGGTGATCACCGCGTCCTCGTCCGCTCTGGCCGGACAGATCGTCGACGGCGCCGACGTCGACGTGTTCGCCTCGGCCGACGACACCCAGTTCGCGCGCGCCGCCGACGCGGTGAACTTCGATCCGCCCCGCGTGCTGGCCTCCAACTCGCTGGTGATCATCGTGCCGCGGGGAAATCCACGCATGGTGAAAAGTCTCGCCGACCTCGCTCGCGACGACGTGCTGGTGGCCACCGCCACCGACGACGTGCCCATCCGCGAGTACACCGACCGTCTGCTCGAGGCCGCCGGTGTCGTCGCCAACTTCGTCACGTTCGAGGCCAACGTTTCCGGCATCGTCACGAAGGTGTCGACCGGCTCCGCGGACGCCGGCATCGTGTACACGTCCGATCTCATCGGTGCCGAGGTCGACGCGATCACCATCGCCGCGAGCGACAACCTGACCGTGACGTATCCGATCGCCGCGATCGCGAACACGCCACGCACCGAACTCGCCCGTCGTTTCGTCGACTTCGCGCTGAGTGACGAGGGACTGATTCTTCTCACGGCCCGCGGGTTCACCGCACCATGAATCGTCACCGGAGCCGTCCACCCCGCCTGGCTCGTGCGCTCGCGATCATCGCCGTGGGGTTCTTCTGTCTTCCCTTCATCGGTCTGCTCTGGAAGACGCCGTGGTCGCGGGTGCTGGACGTGTTCGGTGACCCCGACAGTCGCGACGCATTGTGGCTCTCGATGCGAACGTCGATCGCGGCGGCTGCGTTGAGCGTGGTGTTCGGCGTGCCATTGGCGTGGGTGCTGGCCACCACCGAATTCCGCGGACGCAACCTCTTGCGAGCCCTGTGCCTGATCTCGATGGTCCTACCTCCGGTCGTCGGGGGAATCTCGTTGCTCTTCTCGTTGGGGCGGTCGGGGCTGTTCGGTCGCTGGCTCGACGACTGGTTCGGCTTCCAATTCACCTTCAGCGCGTGGGGTGTGATCGTCGCGCAGGTGTTCGTGGCCATGCCGTTTCTCGTGCTCACGGTCGAAAGTGCGCTGCGACAAGCCGACCCTCGGTTCACCGAAGCCGCCCGTTCGCTGGGCGCCTCACCGTGGTACGCCTTCCGCCGCGTGACCGTTCCTTCCATCGCCAGCGGGCTCATCGCGGGAACCGTTCTGGCCTGGGCCCGCGCCTTCGGGGAGTTCGGTGCCACCATCACGTTCGCCGGCAACTATCCGGGTACGACCCGAACCTTGTCGATCGCCACGTACGTTTCGCTCGAGACCGATCCGGGCCGGGCGATGGCCCTGAGTGTGATGATGATCGGTATCTCGTTCGTGGTGCTGGTGGCGTTGCGTGATCGTTGGCTCGGCGCGGGAGGGCGACGATGAGCTTGCGGCTCGATTTCACGGTGCGACGCGCCGACTTCACGTTGCGTGTCGACACCACCATCGATGCGGGCCGGACCGTGGCCGTCATCGGCACGAATGGTGCGGGAAAAACCACGCTACTCGAGAGCATCGCCGGATTGGTGGCCGTCGACGAGGGGCGGATCGTCGTCGACGATCGGGTTCTGGACTCCGTCGACGACGACACGTTCGTGGCCCCCGAGCGACGCGACATCGGCGTCATGTTCCAGGACTACCTCCTGTTCGATCATCTGTCGATGCTGGAGAACGTCGCTTTCGGTCCGCGTGCCCGCGGAGTTCGCAAGGCCGAGGCGCGCGAGCGTGCTCGCGAGATGATCGCCTCGGTCGGCCTGTCGCACCTGGTCGATCGTCGTCCTCCCGAATTGAGCGGTGGACAACGCCAACGCGCGGCGTTGTTGCGAGCCCTGGCAACCCGGCCCCGTGTGTTGTTGCTCGACGAACCACTGGCGGCGATCGACTCGGCCGCGCGCGCCGAACTGCGCGCATCGCTCGTCGAACGCATCGACGAGT
>JAURHL010000071.1 GCA_030833305.1 Acidimicrobiales bacterium
GTTCCATGCGGGCCAACATCGCGCCGAGGCAGTAGTGCACCCCGAAACCGAAAGCCAAGTGCTTGTTCGGTGAGCGACCGATGTCGAAGGCGAACGGATCCATGAACGCGTCCTCGTCACGGTTCCCCGAGGGATACGAGAGCAGAACCGACTGACCCGCCAGGATCGTCTTGTCGCGCAACCGGTAGTCCTCGGTGGCGGTGCGCATGAAGTGCTTCACCGGCGTGACCCAGCGGATCATCTCGTCCACGGCGGTGTTCATGAGGCTCGGATCGTCCTTCAGTCGCTTCAACTGGTCGGGGTGCTGCATCAACGCGTGCAATCCTCCGGCCATGGCCGAGGCCGTGGTGTCGTGGCCCGCGGTGGCGGTGATCACGTAGTAGCCGATGGTCTGCATCATCGTGAGTTCCTCGCCGTTGATGCGCGCGTTGGCCACCACTGACGCCATGTCGCCGGTGGGGTTCGCCCGCCGCTCCTCGGTGAGCCGGGTGAAGTAAGCGAAGAAGTCCTGGATCACGGCCATGATGTCGGTGGGATCGGCACTGCGTTGCATCTCCTCGTCGGCGGCCCCGAACAACTCCTGTGTCAACTTCAGCATCCGTCCGTAGTCGCTCTCGGGCAGACCCAGGATCGACAGGATCACATTCAGCGGCATGAACATGGCGATGTCGCGCGCGAAGTCGCACGTTCCGCCCATCTCGGCCATCTTGTCCACGTAGCGCTTCGCGTAGTCGGCCAACAGACCCTCGAGCTTGGCCAGGTTCTTCGGCAGGAACCACTCCTGGGTGACACCGCGCAGATCACGGTGTTCCGGATCGTCGACGTGGATGAGCGTGCGCAACAAGCCACCCGACTTGCCCGCGCGGGCGTCGTCCTCGATGGAGCCGAGCACCGGACGCGGCTCGTTCAGGAAGATCTGGTTCTTGGCTTCGATCTCGAAGATGTCCGCGGACTTGGTGACGGCCCAGAACGAGTTGAAGCCGACGCCGTGGCTCTCCACCCAGTGAACGGGATCCTCGCGGCGCAACATGGCGCAGGCCCGATGGAAGTACTCCTCGTCGGCGTAGGCCGCCGGATCGACGAAGACGTAGCCGGCCTCTTCGACGTTCTTCGGCTGACGACTTTCCATGACTTCCCCCTCACCCTCGTGGACAGTTTGTCGCATGCGGAACCACGTGGGCGCGCTCCGAGTAGAGTTTCTGACGAGCCGTCAGAAACGACCGGAGGGGAACATGAGCACCACAGCGCGCACCACCACCGCCCACTCGGACATCGTCGCCACCCGCGACCCCGGCGCCAACATCACGCAGGACCGCATCATGTTGCGGGGCAAGCGCATCGGCCCCATCTTGCACCTGGCCGAGGAACGAGCCCGTCTGGCCGCACTCGTGTGGCCCCACTTCGAGGTCGAGCGCTTGGGTGCCACCATCGGAGCCGTCCTGCACGGCGTCGATCTGTGCGGCCCTCTCTCCGATGAACTGATCGCCGAGATCCGCCGGGCCCTGCACGAGTTCAAGGTGATCTTCTTCCGCGACCAGCCCCTCACGCCCGACCAACACGTGGCGTTCGCCCGACGGTTCGGCGAACTCGAGATCCACCCGTTCATTCCCTCGAACACCGGCGCTCCCGAACTGGTGCGTTTCGAGAAGTCGTTCGACGTGAAGGGCTACGAGAACACCTGGCACCACGACGTCACCTGGCGCGAGTGCCCCAGCATGGGAGCGGTGTTGCACGGCGTGCACGTGCCCGAATCCGGGGGCGACACGTTGTTCAGCGACATGTACGCCGCCTACGAGGGGCTCACCGACGAGCAGAAGCACTTCGTCGACACCCACGAGGCCGAGCACGACTTCCTCATGTCCTTCGGCCGACAGGTGAACCCCGAGCAAATGGCCGAGATGCGGGCCAAGTACCCCACGGTGATCCACCCGCTCTCGGCGACGCACCCGGTCACCGGGCGGCGACACCTCTACGTGAACCCCATCTTCACCAACCGCATCCTGGGCGTGGACGACGCCACCAGCGAGCGGATGTTGTCGGATCTGTGGAGCGCCAGCGACAGCGTCGAGTACCAGTGTCGCTTCCATTGGGAGAAGGACTCGGTGGCGTTCTGGGACAATCGCGCTTGCCAGCACTACGCCAGCAGTGACTACTGGCCCGAGATCCGCATCATGGAACGGGCCAGCATCAAAGGCGGCCGCCCGAGCCGATGAGGCACATCAGGGCTGACTAGTTTCGCCCCATGGACGAACAGCGCCACGAGATCGATCCCGAACTGGACTTCACCGTGTCGCTCACGGGCGGTCGCGGAGAAGCGGGTCACCCCACGCGGCCGGAGATTCGTCTGCTCTCCCCCGACTTCTACGCCGACTTCGACGAACTCACCACGTGGATGCGCGCCGAGGCTCCGCTCTATTGGGACGACCACACCGGCATCTGGGGCGCCTCCAGCCACGAGCTGGTGTCCATGATGAGTCGCGAGTGGCACACCTTCTGTTCCGGCAAGGGTTCACGACCCGAGAGTTCGGTTCCGTCGATGATCAACTTCGACGCGCCCGAACACACCAAGCGTCGTCGTCTGGTCGGAGCGGGTTTCACCCCGCGACGCGTCGCCGAACACGAGCCCTTCCTGCGCCGCGTCGTGAACGAACTCATCGACGGAGTCATCGACCGGGGTGAGTGCGACATCGTGCGCGACATCGCGACGCCATTGCCGATGTTGATGATCGGCGAATTGATGGGCCTGCCCCGCGAGGACAACGACATGTTGCTCCACTGGTCCGATCTGTTCGCCACCGGGGGCGAGGAGATCCGCTCCGAGGTGGAGCGCGCCGTCGTCGAGTGGAACGACTACATCATGCGCAAGGTCCACGAGCGTCGTGGCGGGAACGGACAGGACCTGGTCAGCCTGGTGGTGAACGCCGAGTGGGAGGGCCAGAGCCTGTCCGATCTCGACGTGATGTTCGAGACCATGCTGGTGTTGGTCGGCGGGGACGAGACCACCCGTCACGTCATCTCCGGAGGCGTGGCCGCTCTTCTGCAACATCCCGACCAGATGGAGCGACTGCGCGCCGACCCGGCGTTGCTCCCCACCGCCATCGAAGAGATGCTCCGCTGGAGCAGCCCGATCCGCAACATGAACCGCACCGCCACCACGGACGTGGAAGTGAACGGTCATCTCATCCGCGAGGGAGACCGCGTGTTGCTGTTCTATCCCTCGGCGAATCGCGACGAGAAGGTGTTCGACGATCCGTTCCGATTCGACGTCGGTCGCACGCCCAACGATCACGTGGCCTTCGGCGCCTACGGGCGCCACCACTGCCTGGGTGCACCGCTGGCCCGACTCGAGCTGCGCATCATGTTCGAGGAGTTGTTGCGCCGCCTGGACGACATCCGGCTGACCACGGACCACATTGCGTGGCGGCGGGGCAACTTCGTGCTGGGACCGAACTCGGTGCTGGTCAGCTTCCGCGCTCGTTGAGCGCAGTTGTTCGGCTCAGGCGGTGAGGCCCTTGCCCATGCGGTCGATGGAGATCCTGGCCACCACCGTGATGAAGTCACCACCCTTGTCGCGCGCGGGCACCGCGGGGACCTCGTCGGTCCATCGCATCGTGAGATCGCCCCAACGACGTCCGTCGCCCATGATCGTTCCCTCCACGGCCAGTCGCGCCGTGCGCGCGTCGGGGGCGCCCGACTGTGGGGCGGCGGTCAACTCGAAGACCACGTAGTTCGCCCGCTCGATGGGCACGTGCGTCTGCGAGGGCGTGGTGCCCATCACGATGGTGTACAGCATGCCCGCTTCCTTGTGGACGTGCTTCTCCTTGAAGTCGCGACGGTTCTGCATCTCGATGAACGAACGGCGCGTCGCGTACTTCACGATGCCCATGCGATCCCATTCGCCCTCGGTTCCCTGCGCGACGACGTTGCCGAAGAACATCACCTCGGCGCCGATCTTGTGCAGCACCTCCGTGGGGTTGTACAGATCGTCGGCCTGCTCCCCCGAGATGCCGGCCGGGGTGGCACCCTCGGCGCCTTTCACCCCGTCGTAGTCCGCGCTCTCGCGGTACTTCATGAAGTTCACCATGTACACCGGTCCGTCGGCCTCGGGCTCCCGGGTGGACAGGTCGGCGGCGTAGTCGAAGTCGATGGTTCCGTAGCGCATGAGCCGAAACTAACACGCTCGACGGAGAACTGGCACCATTCGTGACAGTATCTCGTGACAGGGGCGCGGGCACGTGGAAGACTGTCGACATGTCGAACGCCGCCGTTCTCGATTCCCTCCAACGCCGCATGCGGGCCTTGTTCTCCCTGTACGACGACGCGCTGGCCACCATGGACCTGTCCCACGTCAACCACTTCGAGCGCGAGGGTGTGTTGCCCATCGCGTTCTCGCTCTTCCACTACGCCAACATGCACGACGCGTCGTTCATGATGCTCACCGGCACTCCCCCGATCTGGAACGACGAGTGGCAACGACGCGTGGGAGTGAGCGTCAACGATCACGGCAAGCACCGCACGGTCGACGAGATGATCCACCAGCGGATCGGCGACCTCGACGCGTTCGCCGAGTACATGCGAGCCGTGTATTCGCGCACCTTGGATTGGTTGGCCGGACTCGACCCCGCAGAACTGGACCGCGTCGTGATCACCCGACCCTTCCCGCCACAGATCGCCAGCACCTTCAGTGCGCGCGTGGCCGGCGAGCAGGGTCTCACCGTGCTCGACGGCGTCGAGTGCTGGCTGTACCAACACGGGCTACGTCACATGGGTGAGATCGAGATGGCTCGTGGTCTCGTCGGCCTGGGTGGCATGACCAGTTAGGCGAGCCGTCCTCCTACGGCAACAACACGTGCGGGTTCAGGATTCCCTCGGGGTCCAACGCCCGCTTGATGGCTCGCATGGCGGCGATCTCCTCGGCGGAGCGCGTGAGGTGCAGCCATTCGCGTTTGGCCGCGCCCACTCCGTGCTCGGCGCTGATGCTGCCTCGATACGCGCCGACTGTCGTCAACACGGTCTCGTCGATGGCCCGTTCCTCCCGAGCCCCGAGCACGTTCACGTGCAGATTTCCATCGGCGGCGTGACCGAAGACGATGGTCTCGGCCGTGGGGGCGACCGAGGTGACGGCCTCACCCACCTCGTCCACGAATCGTGGCAACGACGCGAGGGGCAGCGTGACGTCGTACTTCAGCGGTGTACCCAACGTCGCGATGCTCGGCGTGTGCTCGTCGCGCAACCGCCACAGAGCCCGTCGCCGAGCCGGGGACTCGGCCACCGCCACCTGCGAACGTCCGGACAACAGCCGGGCCAACGTGTCCCCCTGCTCCTCCCCGACCGACGATTCGACGAGTACGTACCACGCGGCGTCGAAGGGCGCGCCCACCCCGGTGACTTCGGACGTCAACGACACACCACGTCGCGACATCAATTCGGCGGCGTCGACGGTGTCACTGGCCCGACCCACCCGACCGACCACCGACATGGCGTCAGACACCGACTCGCAGCCGACCAACACCGTCGTCACCGACACGTGCGCCGGAACCAGTCGGAGCACCGCGCGCGTGATGACACCCAACGTTCCCTCACTGCCGCACAGCAGACCCCGCAAGTCGTAGCCGGTGTTGTCCTTCATCAGGCCGGCCATGGTGGACACGATCGAGCCGTCGGCGAGCACCGCCTCCAATCCGAGTACCTGCGCGCGGGTCGTGCCGTAGCGGAGCACGTTCACCCCACCGGCGTTCGTTGCGATGGTTCCGCCGATGGTCGCGCTCGCCCGCGCCCCGAAATCGACCGGATACCGCAGTCCCACCGAGGCCGCGGCCACCTGCACCGCCTCCAGGGTCGCGCCGGCCTCGACCACGATGCGACGAGCATCCACGTCGGGCACACCGACCTCGTTCAGGCGCGCCGAGCTCAACACGATCTCGCCGTGCAGCGGAACACTTCCACCGACCAGGCCGGTGTTGCCACCTTGGGGAACGACGGCGCGACCGTGAGCCCGGGCGATCGCCAGCACCCGCCGCACCTCATCGAGCGATCCCGGCCGCACCACCAGGTCGGTCGCACCGACGAAGCGTCCGGTCCAGTCCACGACGTGCGACGTACCCGCGCCATCGAAGACGTGGTCGGATCCCACCGTGGCGCGCAATTCGTCAACGAGCACGAGAGAACCGTAACGCCGACGACCGTCCCCGCACACCGTCGCCATGACCTACTATCGAACACGGGGGAGGTGACTGCCATGGGGGGCACACCGTTGACGATGTCGGACGTGGACGGCACATGGCTGTCCGAGGCACTCGGGGGGCGTGTCGACGATTTCTCGATACGGATCATCGGGTCGGGCGAAGGTTTCATGGGGCAACTGGGTCGCGTGTCCCTGCGTGGCAACGGCGTTCCGTCATCGGTCATCGTGAAGTTGCCCACCGCCGACCCGGGCGGCCAGATGATCGGACAGATGATGCGGGTGTGGGAGCGCGAGCATCGCTTCTACACCGAGGTGGCCCACCGGGTCACCGGCGTTCGTCTGGCGAAATGTCTGTACAGCACCGCCGAGCCGTACGCGCTCATTCTCGAGGATCTGGCGCCGGCCACACCCGGCGACCAGGTCGCCGGCCCCACCGCCGAACAGGCCCGCACCGCCATCGACACCGCCGCCGCTCTGCACGGCCAGTGGTTCGATCACCCCGACTTGCCGACCCTCGACTGGATGCCCGGCATCGACGACCCCATGTCGGCCTCGGTCGGCACCATGTTCCCGATGGGTTGGCCCATGTTCCTCGAGCGGTACCGGGATTCGCTCCCCGCGCGGGTGTTGGGGTGGTGCGAAACCTTCGCCCCCATGGTCGAGACCTGGATGACCAAGTACAGCGATTGGCCCTGCACCCTCATCCACGGGGACTTCCGTCTCGACAACATGTTCTATTCCGCCGACGGGTCCATGACCCTCATCGACTGGCAGCTGTCCATGCGGGCCCCGAGCACCACCGACCTCGTGTACTTCCTCGGCACCAACTTGCCCACCGAGATGCGCCGTCAGATGCAGGAGGAATTGATCGACCGCTACTGCCTCGGTTTGCGAGCGCTCGGTGTGCCCGACGAATGGTCCGACCACGATCGCATCGTGCAGGGGTACGCCGAAGGCGTGCTGTTTTATTGCACGTCGTTCGCGGCCAGCATCCTCACCCTCGACACCGCGAACGAGCGGGGCGCGGCCCTGATGGACTCGTTGGTGCGACGGGCGTTCTCGGCCGCCGACGACCTCGACGCCGGTTCACGCCTGGGGTTGTGAGGTTTTCGTCCAGGCGAGGTCGATCGCGCCACGACCGTCGCGTGAACCTCGGCGTTCGAACACCGTCTCGATGCGCCAATCGGGTCGGCCCTCCACCGGAGGTCCGAACGCTCCGTGCGCGGCGATCGACCGAGTCGCCGTGACCGCATAATCCTCGATGTCGGTGGCCAGTCGCAACGCCCCACCGACCCGCAACGGACGGGTGAGAGTGCCGATCAGATCGTCGCGAAGCAGTCTGCGGTTGCGGTGTCGGGCCTTGGGCCACGGATCCGGGAAGAACACCCACACTTCGTCCAGTGAGTCGTCAGCCAGGCGATTCACGAACACCTGAGCGTCCCCCTCGACGACCCGCAGGTTGGTCAATCCGTGCCGTTCGATACCCGCGAGCATGTTGGCGATGCCTCGGGTGTGCACGTCGATGGCCATCAACGCATCGTTCGGGTGGTCGCGCGCGTAGGACACGGCCAGATCTCCTCGTCCGCACCCGATCTCGAGGATCGTGGTTGTCGCGTCGACGAACGAGTCACGCGGATCGAACCGGTCTCCGTCCTCGTCGATGCTCCACTGATCGATCAGACGCTCGTAGACGTCGCCCATCTCGGCGCCCAGTCGGCGTCGTCGCGGCCGGAACGTTCGCACCAGCTGGTTCTCGGAGTCGCCGCGCAGCACGTCGTCACGGTAACGGGCGAGGGCGTCGCCGGTAACCTTCGCCGTCGAGGAGGCCGACCATGTCGATTCAACTGCAGGTGGTTCTGGCCGACTACGCGGTGACGCACGACGGAAAGATCATGATGGCCGGGGCGGGTTGGAGCCAGGTCGGCTCGGGCACCTTCGCCAGCGCCCTGGCGTTCATGGCCAAGGTCCCCTGGGACATGACGGGGCGTGACATCACGATTCGCGCCGACCTGATCGACGAGGACGGTCGCGCCGTGACCATCAACAACAACCCGGTCGCGCTGCAGATCGGATTCCGTGTCGAGCGACCCGCCGGTCTGCGCCCCGGATCGGACATCGACCAGAATCTGGCGGTCCAGATTCCGCAATTGTCGCTGGCGCCCGGACGCGCCTACGAATGGCGGATCACCGTGGACGGCGAGCGGCGCCAGGAGTGGAACCGCGGCTTCTTCGTTCGCGCCCCGCTCGAGACCTGAACACGGCCCGCGAAAGCCGAAGACCCGGCACGAGGCCGGGTCTTCGATCTGGAGCGGATGACGAGATTCGAACTCGCGACCCTCACCTTGGCAAGGTGATGCTCTACCAACTGAGCCACATCCGCAGGTGTCCCAAGTTTACCGTTCGACCTGCGGGCGACAACCCCGCTACTCGACCGGTTCGGGCACCACCGGCACCCCACGTGGACTTCGATCCCAGACACTGCCGGCCAATCCACCGAGGACGAAGGCGGCGCCGACCACCTGAAGCCACCCCAGGTGCTGCTCGTAGACCAACCAGCCACCGAAGACCGAGATCACCGGACTGCCGAGGGTCAACAACGACGTGGTCGTGACCGGAATGTGCCGACTGGCCCACGAGATGAGTCCGTGTCCCACCAAACCCGGACCGGCCACCATCGCGATCACGAAACACAGGTCCGACAGACTCAGACTCGAGGTGTCCTTGCCCATCAGCACACAGAACGGCGTGATCACGACGGTCCCCACGATGAACACACCGGCCAGGAACGCCCATCCGTCCATACCTTCGTTGCGACGACGCTTCAACGTGATGAAATAGATGGTGAAGCAACACACGTTGAGGCCCGCCAACAGATCACCCTTCAGTGATGCGCCGTCGGTGTTCGCACCCGAAAGAATCACGACCGCCAAACCGGCGAAGGCCATGACGGCGAACGGCAAACGCTTGGCATCGCTGCGCTCGCCCACCAGTCGGTTGGCGCCGAGCAACAAGATCGCCGGGGTGAGTGCCCCGATCAGAGTGGCATTGGC
>JAURHL010000072.1 GCA_030833305.1 Acidimicrobiales bacterium
CTGGCCCAACGCGACGCCGCGGTGAACGCGCTGCACAAGATCCCCGGGGTGACGTGCGTGGTGCCCAAGGGGGCGTTGTACGTCTTCCCGAAGTTGGATCCGCAGATGTACCCCATCGCCGACGACCGACGCTTCGTTCTGGACTTCCTGCGCGCCGAGAAGGTGTTGGTGGTGCAAGGCACCGGCTTCAACTGGCCGAACACGGATCACCTGCGCATCGTCACCTTGCCGTGGGCGAAGGATCTGACCGAGGCCATCGAGCGCCTCGGCCGGTTCCTGTCGACCTACACCCCGCCCAAGGACTGACCGGGTCGCTCCGGTCGGTCCGCGCCACCGCACTACATTGACCCTCGTCGGCCCGTCGGGTCGCGGATCGGGGGGATCATGTCCGGTGAATTGTGGACCAAAGGCGCGCTCGAACTGGCCGCCGACATCAAGGCGAAGCGGACCACGAGCCGCGCGGTGGTGGAAGCGCACCTCGCGCGCATCGCCGAGGTGAACCCGGCCGTCAACGCCGTCGTCAAGGTGTTGGCCGACGACGCTCGTCGTCTGGCCGACGCCGCCGACGCCTCGGTGTCCGCCGGAGGTTCCCTCGGCCCCCTGCACGGTGTTCCGTTCACGATCAAGGAGAACATCGACGTGGCCGGTCAGGCGACCACGCACGGCGTGCCGATCTTCGCCGAGGCCATCGCACCATCGTCGTCTCCCGCCGTCGAGCGCATGCTGGCCGCCGGGGCGATCCCGATCGGGCGGACCAACCTGCCCGACATGGGACTGCGCATCCACACCGACAGCAGCCTGCACGGTCGCACGAAGAACCCGTGGAAATCCGAGCGCACCGCGGGCGGATCGAGTGGTGGCGAAGGGGCGGCCCTGGCCACCGGCATGTCACCGATCGGATTGGGCAACGACATCGGTGGCAGTTTGCGCAATCCCGCTCACGCCTGCGGCATCTCCTCCATCAAGCCGTCGGTCGGCGTGATCCCCGACACCCAGACGTATCCCTCGCCCGACCGATCCCCGGCCTTCGCGGCCATGGCCGTCCAGGGCGTGATGGCGCGACGGGTCGCCGACGTTCGCGCGGGATTCGACATCGTCGCTGGACCCGACCCCCGCGATCCGATCAGCGTGCCGGCGCGACTCACCGACCTCGCCCCCGGTGAGCGCCTGCGGGTCGCGATTCTTCCGGCGCCTCCGGGCGGTTCGACCCATCCCGACATCGCGACCGCCGTGCGTCGGGCCGGCGACGCGCTGGCCGACGCCGGACACGACGTCGTCGAGTCGACACCTCCCGACATCGAACTGACCTACCTCGTGTGGGCGATCATGTTGTTCTCCGAACTCTCCGACATCCGCGAACAACTCGACCTGGTCATGGGTGAGGGAGGCCGCACGCTCATCGGGCGGATCCTCGAGTTCTTCCCCCGGGTCTCGAACGTCGAGCACTATCTCGCGATGTCACAACGCGACGGGCTCGCCCGCCGCTGGTCGATGTGGTTCGAGGACCATCAGGCGTTGGTGCTCCCGACCTGGACCCAACCGCCGTTCGTGTTCGACGACGATCTCGCCGGAGCCGAAGGTGCCACGCGCACTCTCGAGCTGATGCGACCGGTACTTCCCGCCAACCTGCTCGGCCTCCCAAGCGTGGTGGTGCCCGCCGGCATGGCCGACGAACTGCCGGTCGGCGTGCAGGTGATGGGGGCCCGGTTCACCGACCGACGTTGTCTGTCGCTCGCCGAGCAGATCGAACAACGGTTGCCCGGGGCGACGCCGATCGATCCGCGCCCCTAAAGCGCCGTCGTCGCCAGGAGCGACTGGCCGAATCGGTCGTAGGCGATGTTCGATGCCACGTGATGTTGCACGGAACCGTGCGCGTCGCGGAAACAACGCTGCAGGATGCTGGAGTTGAACAGCGCTCCGGCGCCGGCGAAGTGGAACAGGTGACTCACCGTGTTGGCGGCACTTTCGGTGCACCAGGCCATCGCGCTCACCACGTACTGCTGCTGTTGCGTCGACAGGGTGTGGCCGGCCAACAAGGTCGCGTCCGCTTCCTCGAACGACTTCACCGCGAATGCGCGCGCCGCGTCGATGGCCAACTGTCCCTTGCCGAACTCGTACTGGAACGCACCACGATCGGCGAGTCGTCCGTCGAATCCCCGGGCCTTGGCGTTCGCATAGGTGGCCAGTTCGTCCATGAACCGCTGGCACACACCCATGGTGAAGCCCAGGTTCTCCCCCGCCACGTACGCCTGGTAGCCGGTCTTGAACATCGGCCCACCTCGACGTGGTGCTTCCAGCGGATCGAGGACCATGGCATCGGGGACGAACACGTCGTCCACGTGAATGGTGAAGCTGCCGGTGCCCTTCAGCGCCATCACGTCCCAGTCGTTGTCGACCCGGGCCTCGCGCGTGCGCACGATGACGATACGAACCCGTGGTTGCTCGGCGCCGGCCTCGATGGCCGTGAGCAACGCGAAGTCCGAGTGCTTCACGCCACTGGCGTACTTCCATGTGCCCGTGACGCGGACGCCGCCATCGGCCGGAAGGAACGTGCCCGTGGGCGCCGACACCGCCGCGATGATGGGAGCGGGGTTGTCACCGAACACGATGTCGAGACCCTCGCGTCCCAGACGCGCTCCGGCCATGGCCGCCGCACCGGCGTGATTGAACCCGGCCCACGCCGCGGTGGGGTTCGCGTACGACAACGCCGAGAAGTAGCGGAACTGATCCGCCAAGTGGAGATGATCTCCGCCCACCTCCAATGGCGCCTTGATCATGGGCACCCGCAGTCGACGCATCAACGCGTCCAACGCGTCAGGGGCGGTTCCCTGTCTTTCGGCCTCGGCCGCGGTGATGTCGAACTCGACGTGGTGCTCGCGGATCTCGTCCATCAGAGCGCCGACGGTGCGGGGATGATGCATCAGAAAACTCCTTCGTAACTTCCGCCGTCCATCTGCAGGTTCTGTCCGCTGATGTAACCGGCCTGGGCCGAGCACAAGAAGGCGAACGCGTCGCCCAATTCGGAGGCCTGGCCCAATCGGCCGGCTTTGATGGAGGCCACCTGTTCGGCTCGTGCCTGTTCGTAGGTGACACCCCTGACTTTCATGACCACCTGCGCCATCTGTTCCTGGCGCGCGGTGTCGAACCGCTCGGGAAGAATCTGGTTGATGGTGACGTTGAACTTCACCACGTCCTTCGAGACACCTTTCAACACGCCGGTCAATCCCAACCGTGATCCGTGCGACAGGCTCATGGCCGAGTTCGGTGACTTCACCATGGCCGAGCTGATGGCCACCACGCGACCGAATCGCCGTTCGCACATGCCGGGCAACACGCGCTGTAGGAAGGCCAAAGGCCCGGTGAGCGCTTGGCGAAGCGCGTCGGACCACATCTGCTCGGTGAGATCGGCGAAGACGGCCGGCGACGGTCCCTGTCCGTTCAGCAGCACGATGTCGGGTTGCGGGCAGGCGACCAGCAATGCGTCCTGCACCGTGGACGTCGACGAGTCGCCGACCACTCCCTGCACGTGCACTCCGAACGTCGCACCGATCGCCCCGACCGTCTCGTCCACGTCGGCCGCGTTTCGACCGTTCACCACCAGATTGACGCCCTCGCGCGCGAGGCTCTCGGCACACGCGCGGCCGAGGCCGCGGGTGCTTCCCAACAACACGGCCGTGCGACCACTGATCCCGAGATCCATGTTCAGTCCAGCCCGTCGGCCACGCGGCCCGCGGCGATGGCTTTGATGTCGGGCGGATTGAAGAAGACCCCCGGCGGATCCTTCGGACCCCACACCGAGAACCCGGCCGGGCCGTCGGCACCTTCCCAGTCCATCTTGCAGAAATCGCGCGCCCAAACTTCGTCGTCGACGATCTGGTCCATGTCGCTGAAGAACTCGAACATGTTCCCCGACGGATCACGCAGGTACCAGAAGACGTTGGCTCCCAGATTGTGACGGCCCACGCCGACCACGCTGGCGTCGTCGCGCTCGGACACCACCGCGCGTCCGGCCAATCCGACGGCGTCGATGTCGTCCACTTCCACCGCGTAGTGATTCAGGTACGAGGTGGGACCGGGCTGGATCATGAGATTGTGATGATCGCTCTCGACGCGCATGAAGGTGGCGAGGCCGTTGAGGATGGAGTCCGAGACCCGATAACCCAGGAGGTTCACGTAGAAGTCGACCGCTTTGGCCGTGTGGGGCGTGCCGAGCACGACATGGCCGATGCGACGCGGAGGACGCGGATCGGTGTGCAGGACGGCGTCGGCACGGGTGTCGACGCGAGTTCGTTGTCCGGGCGCGTTGAACGGGCGCGCCTGTCCGGGCGTGAGCGGGTGCGGATCGGTGACGTCGATGACCACTCGGTGCCCGAACACCGGGTCGACACACGTGAGCGTCGTGCCGGCGACCGTGACGTCGAGGCCGGCCTCGCGCAGGCGACCGGCGATGTCGGACAGATCCTTTTCCTCGGAACATCCGAGGTGCATGGAGGCGAGGTGGCGATACGGGGCTTCGCGCAGGGTCATCTGCGTCGGACGATCCACGGTTCCCAACACGTTGGATGCGGTGCGTTGCATGCCGTGCCGTTCCCAGAATTCCATCAGCTCGGCGGGGTTCGGAACGGCGAGTTCGATGTCGAGAAGCGCGTTCAGGGTCACGATTGCTTCTCCTGCTCGTCCATCTGGTCCCACACCTCGCCGAGCACCCGCGACGCGCTGACGGCGACCGGCCATCCCGCGTAGTGGGCGACGTGGGTGATCATGGCCTCCAAGGTGGCCCGCTCGATACCCAGGTTTCGGGCGCCCCGGAAGTGCAGGTATTGCTCGGACTCGCGCCCGGTGGCCACCAAAACCGTGCAGGTGACGAGCGAGCGTTGTTGCAGCGACAACCGATCGTCCTGCCAGATCTCTCCGAACAAGTGGTCGATGGTCTGCGCCATGAGATCGGGGTGCACCGAGCGAGACGGTGGAAGCCCCTTGAAGAGTTTCCCCGCCAATTCCCGACCCTGCTCGCGTGTCATGTCCCCTCCTCGGTCCCGCCGATCGTACGCGCAAAATTAGTTTGAAGTCAAACTATTTTTCGGCTACGTTTCCTTCGTGGCCATTTCCGAGATCCTCGACGACACCATCGGCACCTGGCGGCGCGAGCGACCCGACCTCGACTTCGACGGCATGGCCTTGTTCCTGAAGATGAGCGCGACCGTACGAAAGATCATCGAGGGCTTCAAGGACGACATCCATGAACTGGGCATCACATTGTCCGAATTCGACGTCTTGGCCACGTTGCGTCGCAGCGGACCGAAGGCGGTGCTCACCCCCGGCCACATCGCCCATGTGGCCATGGTGAAGCCCAGTGGCCTCGCCCACCGTCTCGCGCAATTGGAAAAGGCCGGCCTCATCAGCCGCACCCCTGATCCCGAGGACCGGCGCAGTGCCCTCATTCGAATCACCCCCGCGGGGCGTCGCATCGCCGATCGTGCCATCGAGTTGCTGGCCGGCCACAAGAACGAGGCGTTCAGCGGTCTCACCGATCGTCAACGCGAATCGTTGGATCAACTGCTCGACAAGGTCATCGACACCACGGACGCTGTTTCACAATCGACCCACTCGGCCTGACCGGCCGGGCATCACGAACGACGGAGGGACGTTCCGCGATGAACGACATCACATGGGAAGCACCCGGTGCGGGGCATTGGGCGCTGGACCGGTCACACGTCAACCGGCCGGCCACTCTGATCAGCCAACACGTGCAGGAGTACGGGACCGCGCGTGGCACCCGCCGCATGTTCGCCGAGTTGGGCGCACCATTGGACGCACTGGACTTTCGCTTCGTGAATGGACTCGTTTATTCACGCGTGCGTCCGCTCATCCGGCCCGACTCCGCCGCCACTTCGCTTCCGCCCCGGTTCCTACTGTGGGCGATGATCCGTCTCCACCCCGAGATGCGACGGCGCGCCAAGACCGCGGCCGTCACCACCGCCACTCGGCCCTGGAGACGCGTCGCGGAGGAATGGGCCCGTCCCGGTGGTCTGCGCGATCAATGCGAGTCGGAGAACCTGGCCCTTCAGGACGTCGATCGTTCGTCCCTGTCCGACGCGGAATCCATCGAGCACGCATTGGCCGTCATCGACCACGCCAAGGAGATGTGGGTCCGGCATTTCTGGTTGCACGGCTACGACCTCTCCCCCATCGGCGTGCTCTTGTTCTCCGCGAAACAGTGGGGAATCGAGTCGTCCGAGGTGATTCCGCTACTCGAGGGAGCGTCACCGTCCACCTCGGGCCCCGAGGCAGTCCTCCGTCGCATTCGCGAGGCGGTGGAATCCTCGGGACGACAACTGACGAGCCTCGACGAGATGCGCACGATCTCTCCGTCGATCGCCCAGGACATCGACGCCTTCTTGCGCCGACGCGGTGCTCTGATCTTCAGCCGATACGACATCGACGGATTGAGCCTGCAGGAGGCTCCCGAGGTCTTGTTCTCCACGATCATGGCGGCCCGCGACGACTCGGTGCGCCAGCGAAACGCCGAGGAGGCCCTGTCCCGCCGTGTCGCCGACGTTCGATCACGAGTGCCCGAGAGCGAGCGCTCGGCATTCGACCAAGCGTTGCAGGAAGCGCGCGCGGCCATGGACCTGCGCGACGACAACGGCCCGCACACGCTCGAGTGGCCGCTCGGCCTCATGAGGCTGGCTCTGTTGAACGTCGGCGAGCGACTGGTTGCGCGGGGACGGATTCGACGCGCCACCGACGCCCTCGAACTGGCGGTCGAGGAGATCGGTGCGGAACTCTTCGACGGCAGTGGGCCGAGCGGCGACGAACTGCACCGCCGGGCACATTGGCGCGAAACCGTCGACGTCTCCGGTGCCCCACGTCTGCTCGGGCCGGTGGAACCGGTCCCCCCGATCGACGTGCTCCCTCCCGACATGGCGCGTCTCGTGGGATTCGTGCAGACCGTTCTGGCCGAAGCGGGCATGGACGGCCAGGAACGGGCGACGGGTCTTTCCGGCTTCGGCGTGGGATCGGGCGTGTACCGAGGTCGCGCCTGTCGGGCCGACAGCCCCGAGGACGCCGTCGTGAATCTGGTGGAGGGTGACGTGCTGGTGGTGCCGTGCACGACCCCGGCCTACAACATGGTGTTGCCGTTGGCGGGTGCGATCGTCACCGCCGAAGGAGGGGCGCTCAGTCACGCCGCGGTGCTGGCACGCGAGTTGGGAATTCCCGCGGTGGTCGGGGCGCCTCGCGCGGTGGACGACATCCCGAACGGCGCGATCATCGAGGTCGACGCCGATCGCGGAGAGATCCGCGTGATCGAGCATCCACCACGATGAGAATCGCCGTCGTCGGAGCAGGCATCGGTGGTCTCACCGCGACCGCCTTCCTTCTTCGCGATGGACACGATGTCCACGTCTTCGAGTCGGCGTCCTCGCTCGGCGACGTCGGGGCCGGCATTCAAGTGAGCCCGAACGGAGTACGAATACTCGACGAACTCGGGGCGTTGGACGACCTGAACCGGATCGGCGTGCGACCGTCGCGGATCGTGATCCGACGCTGGGATGACGACCGCGAGCTGAACGTGATGCCCTTGGGTGAGACCGCCGAGGAACGCTGGGGGCACCCCTACTTCAACGTCTACCGACCGGACCTGATCTCACTTCTCGCGGCCCTCTCCGACGAGGCCACTTTTCACTACGCCACCAAGATTCGCCATGTCGTCATCGACGACCGCGAACCGACGTTGATCTTGGAGAACGGAGAGAGCTTCGTCGCCGATCTGGTGATCGGCGCGGACGGAATCCACTCCCGAGTTCGTGATTCGTTGCACGGACGACTACCGACACGATTTCGCAACCTCGTCGCTCATCGGGCACTCGTTCCGCGGGCCGACGTCCCGGACGTGCCCGTCGAGGTGACCAACCGACTGGGGCCCGGTGGACACATCGTGAGCTATTTCGTCGGCAAGGATGCGCGGTTCCTGAATCTGGTCTGCATCTCGGACGATCCGGACTGGGACGTCGAATCGTGGAACGAGCCGGGTGATCCCGATGCTCTGCGGAACCGCTACGCAACATGGAGCCCGCCGATACGCCGGATTCTCGATCACGTCGACCGCGGCGTCTTTCGTTGGGCTCTGCACGACCGCGAACCGTTGTCCTCGTGGAGCCACGGCGCCGTCACCTTGCTCGGCGATGCGTGTCATCCGATGGTGCCGTTCATGGCCCAAGGGGCGTGCCAGGCGATGGAGGATGCCGCCGCGCTCGCGCGTTGCCTACGAACCGTCGAATCGACGACCTGGGCCTTGACCGAGTACGAGAAGGAACGTCGCACCCGGACCGCCACGATTCAAGGTCGCTCGTTCGCCAACGCCACCACGTTCCACCTCGACGACGGCCCCGAACAAGTGACGCGCGACTCGATGTTCACGAATTCCGATGCGGAAGCCGCGCTCGGACGTTTCGACTGGCTGTATCGCCCGTGAGGGTCGATCACTCGCCCACGTGATCGGGTACTAGTGAGCGAGGCGGCGCTCGCGAGTGTGCGCATCCACCATCAACGTCACGATCGCCGCCAGCACCAACGCCAGTACCAACGCGAACGTCGACAACACGTGATACCCCACGGCCTTGCGGATGAACCCGCTGGAGAACCCGGCCAAGCCGCCGAAGAAACTCATGGCCATGTCGGCGGATCCCTGGACCGACACCCGCGCCTTCTCCGACACGGAATCGATCAGCAGACTCGACCCACCGATGAGCCCGAAGCTCCAGCCCACGCCGAGCAACCACAACGACGGGAACAGCAACAAGTGGGCGTCACCCGCCAGCGCCGAGAGCGCGGTGGCCGCGGCCAACATCACGGCGCCCACCTGAATGGTGCGTAGACGTCCGCGCCGATCGGCGTAACGCCCGACCCACGGACTGAACGCGTACATGCCCGCGATGTGCAGCGACACCACGTAGGAACTGATCGATTCCTGATCGTGCGCCTTCAGGTGCACGGGCGTCATGGTCATCACGGCCACCATGGTCATCTGGGCGATCACCATGGCGAACACGGCCACCCGTCCGCTGGGGGTGGCGAAGGCGTGGCGGAACGATTCACGAATGCGGATGGGCGCCACGGAACCCACCACCTCGCCCCGCAGTTCGCGGGCCAAAGTCAACGGATCAGGTCGCAGTCGCAGCCCGGCGTTC